>CAIVDX010000232.1 GCA_903904805.1 uncultured Rhodospirillales bacterium | reverse complement strand
CTGATTAAGAGTCAGCTGCTCTACCAACTGAGCTAAGCGCCCACTTTCGCCGGCGCGACGCCTCGGCGTCACGCGGGAGGCGAGCGTCTAGCAAAGCCCAGCCGTCAGGGCAACGCCCCCACCCCCCACCTGCCCCTGGCGCGGCGCTTGCCTGCATCGCGCCAGACGATTGTCGCCCCGCGCCGACCCCGGCAGGATAGCGCGACACACAGCAGGACGTCCCCGCCTTGGCCTATGCGCTGCAGCAAACCATCAACGGCCTCACCCTGGGCCTGATCTACGGGCTGATCGCGGTGGGCTACACCATGGTCTACGGCATCATCGGCATGATCAATTTCGCCCATGGTGACGTGTTCATGATCGGCGCCTTCCTCTCCCTCACCGCCCTGATCGGGCTCTCAGCGCTGGGCATCTCCTCCGTTCCGCTCGCGCTCGCACTCACGCTGGTCTTCGCCGCCGCCCTGGCCGCCCTCGATGGTTGGACCATCGAGCGCGTCGCCTACCGCCCGCTGCGCGGCTCCTTCCGTCTGGCCCCGCTGATCTCGGCCATCGGCATGTCCATCCTGCTGCAGAACTATGTGCAGCTCGCCGAAGGCCCGCGCCTGAAGCCGCTGATGCCCATGCTCCCCGGCGGCCTCATCCTCACCACCGCCGCCGACGGCTTCGTCGTCAGCCTCTCCTGGATGCAGATCACCATCGCCATCGTCACCCTCTCGGTGCTCGCCGCCTTCACCTGGCTGGTCAGCCGCACGCCGCTCGGCCGCGCCATGCGCGCCTGCGAGCAGGACACCCGGATGGCCGCCTTCCTCGGCATCGACACCGACCGCACCATCAGCCTCACCTTCGTCCTCGGCGCCGCGCTCGCCGCCATCGCCGGCCTGCTGTTCCTGCTTTATTACGGCGTGATCGACTTTTTCATCGGCTTCATCGCCGGGGTGAAGGCCTTCACCGCCGCGGTGCTCGGCGGCATCGGCTCACTGCCCGGCGCGGTGCTGGGCGGGCTGCTGATCGGCCTGGTCGAGACCTTCTGGTCCGCCTATTTCTCCGTCCAATACAAGGACGTCGCGGCCTTCTCCATCCTCATCCTGGTGCTGCTGTTCCTGCCGACCGGCCTGCTCGGCCGCCGCGAGATCGAAAAGGTATGAGAGCCGCGCTCCGATCCGCCCTGCGCGCCGGTCTGGTCGCCGGTCTGGTCGCGCTCGGTCTTTTCACCCCGCTGGTGGGCCTGCGCATCGACCAGGCGGCCTCCGCCACCTTCCTCACCTGGCATCCCTGGGAACTGGCTGGCCTCGTCGCCGCGGTGACACTCGCCCGCTTCCTGACCGCCCTGGTGCGCATCCCCGCCCCACCCGCCCCACCCGCCTGGCTCGGCCGCGCCGCCTCACCCGCCCTGATCGCGCTGGCCCTGGTGTTTCCCCTGCTGCCGGGCGTGGCCCGCTACCAGCTCGATCTCGGCGTGCTGGTGCTCACCTACGTCATGCTCGGCTGGGGGCTGAACATCGTTGTCGGCCTCGCCGGCCTGCTCGACCTCGGCTACGTCGCCTTCTACGCCGTCGGTGCCTACAGCTTCGCGCTGATCTCCGGCAGCCTCGGCCTCGGCTTCTGGGCCTGCCTGCCGATCGCCTTCGGCGCGGCGGCCCTCTGCGGCGTGCTGCTCGGCTTCCCCGTCCTGCGCCTGCGCGGCGACTATCTGGCCATCGTCACCCTGGCGTTCGGCGAGATCATCCGCATCATCCTGCTGAACTGGACCTCGCTGACCGGCGGCCCCAACGGCATCTCCGGCATCCCTCGCCCCACCCTCTTCGGCCTGCAATTCACCGCCGGTGCCGGTCCGGGGAGCTTCGCCGGGTATTTCAACCTCGCCCCCAGCGCGCTCTACCGCTTCCAGTTCCTCTATTACATCATCCTCGGCCTCGCGCTTCTGGTCGCCTGGATCACCGCCCGCCTGCGCCGCCTGCCCATCGGCCGCGCCTGGGAGGCCCTGCGGGAGGACGAGATCGCCGCCCGCGCCCTGGGGATCAACACCACCGCCACCCGCCTGTCCGCCTTCGCGCTGGGGGCCGGCTTCGGCGGGCTCGCCGGCGCCTTCTTCGCCACCCGCCAGGGCTTCATCAGCCCCGAGAGCTTCACCTTCAT
>CAIVDX010000231.1 GCA_903904805.1 uncultured Rhodospirillales bacterium | reverse complement strand
GACAGCGAGGGGTCGAAGCCATCGGCAAAGGCGTGGTTCAGCAGATGGCGGGCGAAGGCCGGGTGGCCCTGGATGGTCTTGTGCGGGAAGTCCGCCAGGAAGGGCTCGGGCGGGCCCTTGTGGGTGGCGCCGATCCCAAGACAGAAGGCCGGCAGGTTTGTGATGAAGAAATTCACCCAATGGTCGGGCGAGACGATCAGCAGGATGTCGGGCCTGGCGGCGACGATGCGCTCGGCGACCTGGTCGAAGCCGGCCTGTAGGCGGGCGCGGATCTCCGGTGTGAGCTTCGCCCAGTCGCGCGCGATGAGCGGGCCGTGGCTGGCGGCGAAGGAGCCGGCGAATTCAGCCATCGAGCACCTCGGTGAGCGGTGGGGCATTCAGCCTGGCGATGAACTCGGCGTCGGTCAGGCCGCGCACCTGGAAATAATAGCGCAGCAGATAGGCGTTCACGACCGGCGCGATGGCGGCCACGTCGTCCGCCGCCAAGGCCGCCAGCGCCTTGGGTGACAGTCCGTAGCGGGCGCGCACGCCCTCCGGGTCGGCGCGATAGGCGGCCGCCGCCTCGGGGCGTTGGATCTCGAAGAACAGACGGGAGAGCGCGACGTCGGCCATGGCGGGAGCAAACACCCGGCGGACCCGATTGCCAACCCTGCTGGCGCCGCGCCCGCCCGCATGCGAAACACCGCCGAAGCCGTTTTTTGGGGGAGAGACACCATGTCCGCACCGCGTCCGCCGTTCCGCGCCGATCATGTCGGCAGCCTGCTGCGCCCGCCGCATCTGCTGGCCGCGCGCGCCGATGCCGCCGCCGGCAGGATCACCCCGGCGGCGCTGCACGAGATCGAGGATGCCTGCATCATCGAGGCGATCAGGCTGCAGGAATCGGTGGGGCTGCAGGCGATCACCGATGGCGAATATCGCCGCACCATCTGGCACACCGATTTTCTGACCGGCTTTGACGGCATCGTGGCGACGAAGGCGAACTACTCCGTCTCGTTCCGCGGCGAGCATGGCGAGACCACCGGCACCGGCTCGATGATGGTGGTGCGCGACAAGGTGCGCCGCTCACACCCGGTGCAGGTGGAGGACTATAAATTCGTCCGCGCGCACACCACGCGCACCGCCAAGACCTGCATTCCGGGCCCGACCTATCTGCATATGCGCGGCGGACGCAACATCGTCGATCAGATCGCCTATCCGACGATGGAAGGGTTCTGGGCGGACGTGACCACCGCCTATCACCAGGAAATGGCCGACATGGCGGCGGCCGGCTGCCAGTATCTGCAGATCGATGATGTGTCGTTCGCCAGCATGTGCGACCCCTCGATCGCCGCGGCCATCGCCAAGGACGGCGAGGACCCGAGCAAGCTGCCGGCGATGTACACCAAAGTGATCAACGACATCGTGGCGGGGCGCCCGGCGGGCATGGGCATCACCATGCACACCTGCCGCGGCAATTTCCGCAGCATGTGGATGGCCGAGGGTGCGTATGACGCCGTGGCCGAGGCGGTGTTTGGCGGGCTGCAGGTGGACGGGCTGTTCCTGGAATATGACTCCGCGCGCGCCGGCGGTTTCGAGCCGCTGCGCTTCACGCGGCCTGGCATGCGGGTGGTGTTGGGATTGATCTCGACCAAGACGCCGGTGTTGGAGAGCCGCGACGATCTGAAGCGCCGCATCGACGAGGCCAGCAAATTCGTGCCGCTGGAGAATCTGTGCCTGTCGCCGCAATGCGGCTTCGCCTCGGACGCCGCCGGCAATGAGCTGACCTTCGATGACCAGCGCCGCAAGCTGGAGCTGGTGGTGAGCGTGGCCGAAGAGGTGTGGGGCACCGCCGGCTGAGCGCGTGACACGGCGCCGCCGGCGCGGGCTGTCGGTTCTCATCGAGAACAGATATGCCGCGCTCGCCGCGGTGGCCGCGTTCATGGTGGTGACCTGGGCGACCGGCAGCCTGTATGTGGCGTTCGGCGGGTTCGCGCTGATCGCGGGGGTGGCGTGGGCGGTGCGGCGGCTGTTTGGGGGGTAGGTTGGGCTGATAGGCGCGTGGACGTGCGCATGTCCTGAGCCGGAACGCGGGCGCTCGACAGTCTGCTGCTGGGCTATCGAGGCGGGCGCGCCGTCAGGCCGGCAGCTTCACCGATCCGTCCATGGCCCGCTCCAACTTTCCTGCCGCGATCACAGAGGTGAGCATCAGCACGCCGTAGAGATGCGGAAAGAGCTGGCCGCCGCGGGAGGATTCCCAGCGGAGGGCGTCGCCCAGTTGTGTGAGAGCGATGGCGGCGATCACCACATCGGTGCGGCCGGCATAGTGCTTGTCGAGTGTTTCGCCGAGCTGGTCGGCTGTCGACAGGTGGATGAAGCCGTCACGGAGATCGTCGGCGGAGCCTGCGAACTGTCCATCCTGGACCAGCGCCTCATTCTCCGCGGGTGTGAGGATCTTGTAGGCGATGGTCTCGGTCATGCTGCAGTGATTCCTCGGCTACGTGCGGATCAGATAGCCAATGATGCCGCCAGTGGCAGCCGAGAGCACCGACATGGCCCATTTCTTTTCCTCGGCCGTCGCGGTGAGCGAGGACAAGGTGGTGTAACAGACGACCACGATCAGGACGACGAAGCCGAGTGCGATGAAAACAGCGCGACATCCTTGAACAGGCGCACATTGCGCTCGGCTTTGGTTTACTCACGCTCAACAGAGACGCTGAATCTGTGATTCGGCGGCGGCGCGTTCAGGTCGATCGTGCTCAAAGACCAATGATCTCGGTCTGCATCTGGCCGGTTGTGGGCTCCACGAGGCCGAACTTCAGCCCACGCTTGGTACCGTCGCGCGCGGCGAGGAACAGTTGCAGCGCCTTGCGCAGAATCTCGCTCTTGTTGGTCTCGGCCTCGTGGGCGACGCGGTCGATCTCACGGTTAAGGTCGTCGGAGAGAACGACATTGAAGCGAACGCTCATGATTGCCTCCTCATCATGCGGGAATTAGGTGTGTTTTATACACCTTTTTTGCGCATTTGGCAATCTAGACGTCGAGATTGGCGACCTTCAGCGAGTTCGCCACGATGAAGTCGCGGCGCGGTTCCACCACGTCGCCCATCAGGGTGGAGAAGACCTGCGCGGCATCCTCCACGTCGCCGACCTTCACCTGCAGCAGGGTGCGGACCGCCGGATCGAGGGTGGTTTTCCAGAGCTGGTCGGGGTTCATCTCGCCCAGGCCTTTGAAGCGCTGGATGGCGAGGCCCTTGCGGCCGTGCGCGATGATGCGATCGAAGGCGCTGGCGGGGCCGGCGACGTCACTGACGGGGCCATCGAGATCAAGGACCGCGTGGCCGGCGAAGCGGGCGGTGAGGCCCTCCACGCGGTCGGCGAGCCAGCGGGCATCGGCGCTGCGCAGGGCGGCGCTGTCGATCACATAGCGCTCTGCCACGCCGCGCACGGTGCGCGCCATGGTGATGCCGGCCTGCTCGGCCAGCACGACCCAGCCGCGCTCATTGTGCAACGAGATCGCATCCAGACGCGCGGCGAGATCCTGCGCGCCGGCCTGGGCGCGGGCGAGGTCGGGCGTCAGCACGCCGGCGATCGCGGCCTGTTCGAGCAGCGAGACCGGCGCGGTCACGGCCAGGCGGTTCAGCGTGAGGGAGGCCTCGCGCAGCCAGATGGCTTCCTCGGCAAGCTCGGGGCCGGCGAGAACGCGGCCGTCGGAATAGGTGAGCTTCGCGTCGGCCAGAACCTTGTCGAGCAGAAAGGCCTCGAGTGCGTCATCATCCTTCAGATAGCGCTCCTCATTGCCGCGCTTGGCGCGGTAGAGCGGCGGCTGGGCGATGTAGAGATGGCCGCGCTCGATCAGTTCGGGCATCTGGCGGAAGAAGAAGGTGAGCAGGAGGGTGCGGATGTGCGAGCCGTCCACGTCCGCGTCGGTCATGATGACGATGCGGTGGTAGCGCAGCTTGGCGACATCGAAGCCGCCCTGCTCGGGCTCGCCGCGGCCGATGCCGGTGCCCAAAGCTGTGATCAGCGTGCCGATTTCAGCGCTGCCGAGCATGCGATCGAAGCGCGCGCGCTCGACATTCAGGATCTTGCCTTTCAGCGGCAGGATCGCCTGCGATTTGCGGTCGCGGCCCTGCTTCGCGGAGCCGCCCGCCGAATCACCCTCGACGATGAAGATCTCGGACTTGGCGGGATCGCGTTCCTGGCAGTCGG
>CAIVDX010000230.1 GCA_903904805.1 uncultured Rhodospirillales bacterium | reverse complement strand
GTGAAGGTGACGTTGCCGCCGTTCGCGCCGGTGCTGTCATCCTTCACCACGATGCCCGAGAGCATCGAGCCGATGCCCATCTGCAGACCGTCGCTGATCACGCCGGCATAGGTGCCGGATGTCGTCTGGTCGAACAGCACCTGGCCGCCGGCATTGGTGATGTTGGGGTTCGCGGTCGGCAGGTTGGCGGTGGTGATGTCGAGGATCGAGCCGGTTTCGACGAAGGTGCCACCGCTGTAGCTGTTGGAGGTGCTGGTGATCTGCAGAGTGCCGCCGATCAGGCGCAGTGCGCCGGAGCCGGTGATCGGATTGGCCAGGATCTGCCCGCCATTTGCGGCGACCTGCAGCTGGCTGGTGCCGTTCAGCACGACCTGCGTCGTGGCGTTCGCAAACGCGTTGCCGGCGACGCGCAGTTGGGCGGAGTTGTTCACCACGACCGTGCTGCCGGCCACCAGATTCAGCGCGCCCTTGCTGGCGGTTGAAAAATCGATCAGCCCCGATCCGTTGACGGTCAGCGCACCGGCGACCGGTGTGCCGGTTTCGGTCAGCGTGGCTACGATCGAGGAGCTGAGGTTGTTCACGCTGTCGCCGATGGTCAGCGTGGCGCCGTTACTCAGCTTGATCGCTGAATTGTTACCGACCGTGTTCAGCGTGGTGAGCGTGTTGTTGGCAGTGATCCCCAACGTGGCGGGGGCGGGCTTGGTTTTGGTGTTGTCGAGCAGCACGCCGGCGAGGTCGGAGGAGACGATGTTCGCCCCGCCGAGCGTGACCGTGCCGGAATCGATGGTGATCAGACCCGCAACGTTTACCGCGTTGTTCAACGTGACGCTGCCCGAACCGGCGAAGGTCAGACCGGTGCTCGCATTGCTGCCGGTAATCGCAGAGGAGATCGTGCTGGCGCCACTCAGCCAGATCACCCCCTCGCTGCCGCCGAATGCCAGCGTGCCGCCGGAGATAGAGCTGCCGCCAGCCATGATCAGACCGGCGGCGTTGGTGCCATCACCAAGGGTGAGGGTGTTGCTGCCCAGAGAGAGAGTTTTGCCGTTGGTGTTCAGCGCGAATGCGGCGGCATTGCCCGCTGGGGTGGTGTTGGCACCGAGCAGCACGACCGAGTTTCCAGTGGTGCCGTTCAGCACGCTGCCATAGGTGGCCTTCACGTAGCCGTTGGACCCGTAGCTGACGAAGTCATAGGGGCCGCCGCTCTTGGTGACGCCGTTGTTGGTGACGATCCATACCGGCGCGATGCCGTTCACCAGGCTTGCCGCGCCGACGCCGTTGAACACCTTCTCAGTGGTTCCCAGCGAGGTGGTCGAGGAGCCCTGCAGGATCAGCGTGTCACCGGCAGTGCGGCTGATGCCGTTGGTGAAGGTGACGATCTCGCCCGCGGTGCCGCCGGCCAGCTGCAGCGTGGCAGTAGCGGAGATCACCATGTTGTTGAAAGTGATCGCGCCGGCGGTGGTTGTATTGGAGTTCAGGATTTCGAGCGTGCGCTGGGTGTTGGATAACGAGCCCCAGCTGGTGGAGAAGCCATTCACATCGATGTTGGAGCCGCCGCCTAGGAACATGTTGCGTTCCGGCGCGGCGAAGGACGCTCCGGCCTGCAGCGTGCCGCCATTCAGGTTGATCTGGCCGATCATGTATGCTGCACCAGTCATGTTGCCCAGCGCGGCGTCATTCATCACGGTCACTGTCGGTGTTCCGGAATTGCCGACGATGAGGTTGCCGTAGAAATAGGGGCTGGCGGTGGACAGGGTGAGTTTTCCGGTGCCGGCCGAGCTGAGATCGTCGATTGTCAGGTCGGACATGCCGGTGGCATTGCCGATGCCCACGCCGTTGGTACCCAGTGAAATGAGCTGGCCGGTGAGAGTGACCGTGTTGTTGTTAACATTGATGGTCGCCACTTCGCCATCCACCGCGATCGGGCGGTTGGTCGAGAAGGTGCCGCCGGTGGTGGTGCCCAGTGTGAGGGTGCCGTTGCCCTCGGTCAGGCTGTTGAACACGATTCCGTTGGCCGCCTGCACGCTGGCCTTCACATTGGCCGGATCGATCACCGCACCGCTCGGCGTTGGGGCGCCCAGTGAGGCGTCGGACTGCGCGATCAGTGTGCCCGCGATGATCGAGGTGCCGCCGGTGTAGCTGTTGGTGCCATTCAGCGTGACGGTGTTTTTAAGATCCGCCCCCAGCTGCATGATGAAGCCGGTGTTGGGAACGCCAATCGTGATCGGTGTGCTCGCCGTGCCGAGATTGACCGTGGTGATGCCGGTGAATGTGCCGTTCCCGTCCATCGCGCCATTCGCTAGCGTGGTGTTGGAGATGCCGCCGGCATTGACAATGTTCTGGGCCAGGATGAAGCCGGGCAACTGTGCGGCGGTGACCGAGCCATTGATGTTCGGGATCGTCGTCGTGCTGTTAGGGTTCAGGTTCCAGGACGTCGCGATGGCGATGTCGCCGGGCGTGAGATAGGGCAGTCCAAGGCCGTTTTTGGCGTCTCGATAGGCTGCGGCCTCAAGGAAGTCAGCATAGGCGCCGGTCATCTTGTCGAGGCCCGGGCTCGCTGCGCCCACGGCGCCAGTGATGTTCGCACTGGTGGGGAAAAGCGTGGAACTCTTGTTCTTCAGGATGGAATATTCCAACCCGCGATAGACATCGCTGAGCATGCTGGTCAACGATGTCGGGATTGGCGAACCGGTGTTCAGATTGACTGTCTGCGGCTGGCCATTGTTCAACGGCAGCAACAGATTGTTTGCTTGCATGGTCGCGTAGAACTGCGCGGTGGTCATGCTTGAGTAGTTAGCAATCACGTTGACATAAACATTCGGATTCGACGCGCCATAGGTCGAGTCCAGCAGGGCGGTGAAGGTATGATGGCCGTCCGTGAGATACAGTACGCCGCCCGGGCCGATGACCACTGGCTCGATATAGCCGAGCAGATAGGTGTTCAGCGCCGCCGTCGTGGTGAGCAGGTCGGTGCCGGCGGTCTTCTTGCCCACTTCAGCCAAACCCTCATCCATCTGGGTCGGGTGAATGCTGGCAACGGGAACAGTGTACAGCGAGAACGGCCCGGCGGTGATGCTGCCAGCGTTGATTGCGTTGTAAGTTTGGAATGCGTTTTGCGGTAATTGACCGCTCTGTGCGGCAAATATCGGCAATAACGTTGCAATAATCGGCGTAATAAAGCGTGAGATGAAGAAATTGCGCGCCGTGTTGCCTGACAGGGTGACCGGATTACCGGCATGGAGATTGTTGGGCAAGGGCGTGATTCCTGTGTGATTTTTCACTCTTCCGCACGCTAGCTATCCAAAGATCGACTTACAGGCCACGACAAAGATGTGAACGTAATGTGACGGTCCTTCGCAATTCGATGCCGGCCGCGCCTGGTCTGTCAGGCCGGATGGTTGGCCAGCCAGTGTCGCGCGATCTCGATCCGCCGGCACACCCAAACCCCATCCTTCGCCGCCAGATAGTCGAGAAACTTTGCCAAAGCTGCCGCCCGACCAGGGCGGCCGACAATGCGCGCATGCAGCCCGATCGACAGCATCGCCGGCATGTCGGCGCCCTCGGCGTGCAGCTGCTCCACGCTGTCCGTCAGATAGGTGAGGAAATGCTCGCCGGTGTTGAAGCCCTGGGCCGCGACGAAGCGCATGTCGTTGGTCTCAAGCGAGTAGGGTATGATCAGCTGCGGCCGGCCTGTGCTGCGGTCGTAATAGGGCAGCTCGTCGGCATAGCTGTCGGAATCGTAGAGAAAGCCGCCCTCCTCGGCGACCAGCCGCCGCGTGTTCGGGCTGCAACGGCCGAGATACCAGCCGAGCGGGCGCGCGCCGGTGATGCGTGTCTGCACCTCGATGGCATGCTCCATGTCCTCGCGCTCGCGATCCTCGCCGATATATTGATAGTCGATCCACCGGTAGCCGTGGGTGGCGATCTCATGGCCAGCCGCCATCAGCGCCTCGGCGGCGGCCGGATTGCGCTCGATCGCCATACCCACCGCGAAAGCGGTGAGCGGCATCTGGCGTTCGGCGAACAGTTTCAGGATCCGCCAGAACCCCACCCGGCTGCCATATTCGTAATGGCTCTCCATGTTGATGTGCCGCAGTCCCACCACCGGCTGCGCGCCGATGATCTCCGACAGGAAGGTCTCCGCGCCGGCGTCGCCATGCAGGATGCAGTTCTCCCCGCCTTCCTCGACATTCAGCACGAACTGCACCGCCACGCGCGCGCCGTTTGGCCAGGCGGCATTCGGGCGGTGGGCGCCGTAGCCGACGAGGTCGCGCGGATAAGGATGGGTCACGGCAGGCTCCGGATTTGGTCTGGCCCCGAGATTGCCTGATGATGGAGCGCACGGCTAGGAACCTCGGATTTTGGAGCGGATACGCAATGGGGATTGATCGCACCGCGCTGCTGCAGCGCATCGACGATACACGGGAGGCGCAGATCGCCTTCCTTGCCGAGCTTGTGCGCGTGCCCTCGGACAATCCGCCCGGGGACTGCGCGCGGCATGCAGTCCGTACGGCCGAGCTACTGGAGGCGCGCGGCTTCACCGTCGAACGCCATCCTGTGCCTGCTGCGACGGTCGCTTCAGTTGGCATGGTCTCGGTGACCAATCTGATTGTGCGCAAGATCTTCGGGCCGGGGCCGGTAATCGCGCTGAATGCGCATGGCGACGTGGTGCCCCCGGGCGAGGGCTGGGCGCACGACCCCTACGGCGCCGAGATCGTCGACGGTGCGATGTATGGCCGCGGCGTCGCAGTCTCAAAGAGCGATTTCGCCACCTATGTCTTTGCACTGGAGGCTCTGTGCGCGCAGGCCGAGCTGCTCGGCGGTAGCGTGGAGTTGCATCTGACCTATGACGAGGAAACCGGCGGCGAGGTCGGCCCGCTCTGGCTGCTTCAGCAGGGGCTCACCCGGCCGGATTATGCGATCTCGGCGGGCTTCAGCTACGGCGTGACCATCGCGCATAATGGCTGCCTGCATTTGGAGGTGAGCGTGCTCGGCAAATCTGCCCATGCCGCGCGACCGGAGACCGGCATCGACGCGCTGCGTGCCACGCTGCGTCTGTTGCAAACGCTCTATGATCTCAACGCCGATTTCGCCAATCACCCCTCCAAGGTGCCGGGCATCACCCATCCCTCGCTGGTGGTCGGCCTGATCGAGGGAGGCATCAACACCAATGTGGTGCCAGACAAGGTGGTTTTCCGCCTCGATCGCCGCATTGTGCCCGAGGAAAAGCCCGCACAGGTCGAGGCCGATCTGATCGCGGCGATTGAGGTGGCGGCAGCGAAGCTTCCCGGTGTGAGCGTTGAGATCAAACGCATTCTTCTGGCCAGCCCGATGGTGCCGGTGCCAGGCCAGGAGACGCTGGTCGCGGTGGTGCAGAAGAACGCAAAAGCCGTGATGGGCATTGATATCCTACCCGAAGGCACGCCGATCTATTGCGACGCGCGGCATTACAGCGAAGCTGGTATTCCCACGATCCTGTATGGCGCGGGTCCGCGCTCGTTGCTTGAGGCAAACGGCCACCGCGCGGACGAGCACCTGCGCCTGGCAGATCTGCTCAACGCCACCAAGGTGGTGGCACTTTCGGTCGCAGACCTGCTGACATGACAGCGCTCTGGCTGCGCGATCCGCTGGATATCCTCGCCGAGGACGCCGCCGGCGGCGTGGTGATCGATGGTGGCCGGATCAGTGAACTCGTGCCCGCCGGTGCGGCTCCCAGCGCGCCTGCTTCCGTATTCGATGCCTCCGCCCATGTGATCATCCCCGGCCTTATCAATACCCATCACCATTTCTACCAGACGCTGACACGGGCCTTTCCAACTGCCATCGACCGAACGTTGTTCCCCTGGCTGCAGGCGCTTTATCCGGTCTGGGCAAAACTCACACCCGACGCGCTGGAGACGGCCGTCACCGTCGCGATGGCCGAATTGCTGCTCTCCGGCTGCACCACCACGACCGACCATCATTATGTCTTCCCCGCAGCCTTGCACGACGCCATCGAGATTGAGGCCAGTGTCGCCGCCCGCCTCGGAATACGCGCGGCATTTACCCGCGGCTCGATGAACCTCTCGGAAAAAGATGGCGGCCTGCCGCCCGATTCCGTGGTGCAGACCGCCGACACCATCCTCGCCGATTGCGAGCGCCTGATCGGCAAACTCCACGCACCCGGCGAAGGTGCGATGCTGCAGTTGGCACTCGCCCCCTGCTCGCCCTTCTCGGTCACCAAGGACCTGATGCAGGACACCGCCGCGCTGGCCGCGCGCCATAATGTTCGCCTGCACACGCACCTGGCCGAGACCGCCGACGAGGATGCCTGGTGCCTCGCCACCCACGGTATGCGCCCGCTCGATTATCTTGAAGAGTGCGGCTGGATGCATGCGAACACCTGGCTCGCTCACGGCATTCATTTCAACGACAGCGAGATCGCCCGTATGGCGCGGGCCGGCGTGTCCGTTACCCATTGCCCCTGTTCCAACCAGACCCTTGCCTCCGGCACCTGTCGCGTCTGTGAAATGGAAGCCGCCGGCATGCATGTGGGTCTCGGCGTGGATGGCTCCGCCTCGAATGACGGCTCCAACATGATGCAGGAGGTGCGTGCCGCGTTTTTGCTGCAGCGCTCCCGCTTCGGTGCGGACGTGGTGAGCCACAAGGATGCGCTGCGCTGGGCCACCGCGGGCTCCGCCGCCTGCATCGGCCGGCCCGACCTCGGTAGCATCCGTGTCGGCATGCAGGCTGATCTGGCATTGTTCACACTCGACGAACTCCGCTTTGCTGGTGCGGGCGATCCCCTCGCCGCGCTCGTGCTCTGCGGGGCCCATCGCGCGGACAGGGTGATGGTGCAGGGTCGGTGGGTGGTGGAGAATGGCTCAATACCGGGTCTGGATATTTCGAGTCTGATCGACAGGCAAAGGCAAGAGGCAAGGAAGATCAGCCAGTAGTTCCATTTCGAAAAAGAACAATTTTTTGAGTTTGTTCCGTGTGCGGCGCGGGGTGTGGTTATGAGACCAGAGCGCCAGCTACGGCTCCTAGGATCACCACCGCCCACGGTGGGGCGCGCCAGGTCGTCAGGGCAACGAACGCGACCAGTGCAACGGAAAAATCAACGTCGTCAACAATCGTTCCAACCCAGACCTGCGCATACAGCGCCGCCAGCAGCAGGCCGACCGTCGCGGCATTTACTCCGCGCACCGCGTTCTGCGCCCGGCGATAGCCGCGCACGCGCCGCCAGATCGGCAAAACGCCGGGTATGAGCAAGAATGATGGTAAAAAGATCGCCACCGTCGCGACCAGTCCCTGCAACAACGCCACCCCAAGGCTCGATGCGGGCAGCGCCGTGCCGAGAAAGCTCGCGAAGGTGAATAGCGGCCCCGGCATCGCCTGTGCGGCGCCATAGCCGGCGAGAAACACGTCCGAACTCACCAGTCCCGGCCCGACCATCACATCGCGCAGCAGCGGCAACACCAGATGCCCGCCGCCAAACACCAGCGCGCCCGCGCGGTAGAACGCGCTCGCCTCGGGCCATGTCAACGGCAACCCCACCAGCAAGACGCAGAACGCGAGCAGGAACAGCCAGGCCCTTCGCAGCTGCTGCGTTGCCGCCGGCGGCTGGTCCGCCTCGCCAGACGCCAGGCGAAGTCCAACCAAGCCGCCCAGGATCAGTGCCACAACCTGTCCGAGCGGACCCGGCCAGGAGAGCACCAGAACGCATGAAGCGGCCGCGAGGCTCGCCCGCGCGCGGTCCGGACAAAGCGAGCGTGCCATCCCCCATACTGCCTGCGCAACCACCGCGACTGCCACCAGCTTCAGCCCATGCAAACAACCGCCGCCGGCCCCGGCGCCCAGCCACGGCAGCGCGATCGCGAACCCTGCCATCAGCAGCGCCGAAGGCAGAGTGAAGCCCAGCCAGGCCGCACACATCCCCAAAGGCCCCGCCCGGTGCAGTCCGATCGCCATGCCTAGCTGCGAGGATGCGGGACCAGGTAGGAATTGGCACAGCGCCAGTAGATCCGCATAGGCGGTCTCCGCCAGCCAGGCGCGGCGGGCGACGAACTCCTGGTGAAAATAGCCCAGATGCGCCACCGGCCCGCCGAAGCTGGTGCAGCCCAGCCGCAGGAACACCATCAGAACTTCGATCACGGGATGGCGGGGGTGCGGCGTCTCAGGGGTCATTCCTCTCCGCTGCCCAAGCCCGCCCGACCTGTCAACGCGGTATCAGACGCTGTCCGCGCAATGTCATGGGGAGCGGCGTCCGACCGATCTGCCGGTGTTGCCGATGGCTATGACATTTATACAACAGACGCGTGATCGCCGTGCGTCCGGTCCTGTGGCCAGTAGACTGGTTCGTCAACAAACCACCTGAAAGAACTGCAAAAATGCCTGGGCGGCCGGCTGTCTGCCGAGCGCCGTCACGGTTTGCCTCGATGTTGTATGCGCGCCACGTTGCTGACCGATCTGCAACAGAGGCGATTGAATGACGGTCTCCGTGGGCCTAATGTTTTGCCAGTGCGGATGTCGAGTCCGGGGATGACCACCATGACGTGCCTGCGATTTGCCGAATGGCCAGAGCTGTTCGAGTTGCCGTCGCGGCAGCAGATGCGTCGCTTTCTGTCTGGTGCGCGTCTGATCCGTTTGGGGCGTCAAATGGCGTGCGCTGCCCTATTGCTCGCGGCCCCCGCTGCCGCGGCGACACCGACCGCCGACACTTCGGCGCGGGCGTTCGTTGAGCATATCTATAATTGCTATACCGGCCATGATGGCAGCGATGGCGTGCGTCTGACCGGCGCGACTGAAGTGCGGCGGTTGTTTGATCCGCCGCTGGCGACCCTCATTCTCGCCGACCGTGCCAAATCCGCGAAGCTCGATGAGCCGACCGCGCTGGACGGTGATCCGTTCGTCGATGCGCAGGACTGGGTGGTGCGGGATCTGCGCATCCGCGTGACGAGCACCGGTGCGCAGAGTGCGACCGCCGATGTGGCCTTCGTCAACCTGGATCAGAAGGTCCGTGTGCGCATCGACCTGGTCCACCTGGTGGAAGGCTGGCGCATTACCGAAATCCATTACCTGGATAGCAACACGACGCTCTCGGGCATTCTGCAGTACTACTGAATCTGAATAGGTTTTGGCTTTTTCGAAAAAGAACAGTCTTACTTGCTTATTTCAGCGAGCAAACGTGCGTGCGCCCGCGCCCCCTTTCGAAAGCACCGCATCTCGAACTTCTCGCTCGGCGAGTGGATCTGATCATCCTCCAGCCCGAAGCCCATCAGCAATGAGTCGAGCCCCAGCAAGCGGTGCAGGCTCTCTACCACGGGGATCGATCCGCCGGAGCCGATCAGCAATGCGGACTTTTGATACTCATCGGTAAGAGCCACGCGTGCGGCGGCGATGATCGGTGATGTGTCGGGCACGGCGACACCAGGAGCTGCGCCGAAAATCTGCACATCGGCGGCGCAGCCTTCGGGCAGGTTCGCCTCCACATAGGCGCGCAGCGATGCGGCGATCGCCTCGGGCTTTTGGTCGGGCACCAGGCGGAAGGAGATTTTCGCGTGGGCCTGGGAGGGGATCACCGTCTTGCTGCCCGGACCCGTATAGCCGCCCCAAATGCCGTTGATCTCCGCGGTTGGCCGCGCCCAGAGACGTTCCAAAGCCGGAAGCCCGGCCTCGCCGGCCGGTGACTTCAGGCCGATGGCGGCGAGCGAGGCGGCTTCGTCGAACCCAAGGCCAGCCCATTCGGCGGCGAGTTCGGCGGAGATCGGCTGCACGTCGTCATAGAAGCCAGGCAGGGTGATGTGGCCGGCCGGGTCGCGCAGTGATGCCAGGATGGAGGTCAGCACATGGATCGGGTTCTGCGCGGAACCGCCGAACAGGCCGGAATGGAGGTCACGTGAGGGGCCGGTGAGGTCGATCTGCGCGTAAACCAGGCCGCGCAGGCGGGTGGTGATGGCCGGCGTGTCGATGTCCCACATGCCGGTATCGCTGATCACGGCGGCATCCGCGGCCAGCGCGTCGGCGTGGGCGGCGATGAATGGATCGAGGTTGGGGCTGCCTACCTCCTCCTCCCCCTCGATCAGGATGGTGACGGGCACCGGTGGGCCACCGGCCGCGCGGTGCCAGGCGCGCAGCGCCTCGATCCACATCATCACCTGGCCCTTATCGTCCACCGCGCCCCGCGCCACCACGCGATCGCCATAGGGGCCGGCGACCATCGAGGGAGTGAAGGGCGGCGAGGTCCATAGCTCGAGCGGGTCGGCCGGCTGCACATCGTAATGACCGTAATAAAGCAGGCGCGGGCCTGCGCCACCGGTGCCGGCATGATGGGCGAGCAAGATTGGCTGGCCCGGTGTCTCATGGATGGTGACAGTGAAGCCGATCGATTCCAGATCGTCCCTCAGCCACGCGGCAGCCGCGCGGCAATCGCCCGCATGGGCGGGATTGGCGCTGATCGAGGCGATCGACAGCAGATCGACCAGCCGCGCTGTCGCGGCGGGGAAATCCGTGTCGAGCCCGGCGAGGATGGCATCAAGAAGGTCAGACAAGGGCAACTCCAGGCTGCTGGCCATAGGTTGTGTAGCGCTCATGCGCCGCCGCCATCTCGTCTCGCGTGAGCAGCCGCGGGGTACCGACGGAGCTGGCGAGCAGATATTGGCGCACCAGCGATTCCAGCCGTAAGGTCGCGGTCACTGCGTCCTCCAGCGTCGGGCCGTGACAGATCATGCCGTGATTGGCAAGCAGGCACGCGGTTCGACCCTCCATCGCGATCACCGCAGCATCTGCGAGTTCCTGTGTGCCGAAGGTAAGGTAAGGGGCGCAGCGAACATCGTCGCCGCCGAACTCGGCGAGCATGTAATGGAAGGCGGGCAGGGGCTCGTTGAGGCAGGCGAGCGCGGTGCAGGCGTCGGCATGTGTGTGCACCACAGCGCCAGCCTCGGGGAAGGCGCGGTAGATCGCGGCGTGCATGTGCCACTCGCTGGAGGGCAGCATCTTGCCACGCGGCTGTCCATCAAAGTCAGTCCAGACCATGTGTGCGGGGCTGACGGTTTCCACCTTCACCCCGGTGGCGCTTATCAGCATGTCGGCAATGCCGCGCACCGACAGATTGCCTGCGGAGGCGACGATCAGGCCAGCCTCGCCAAGCCGACGATAGGCGGCGGCCAGCGCGTCTGCACTCATCGAGCGTCACCTTGCGGGGCGTTCGGCGCGCAGCCGGCCAGGAACATCGCCACCGCGGCATCCACGACATGGGCGATCTCCTCAGGGCTGCTGGTCCGATCGACATGCAGCACCCGGCGCAGGCACAGGCGAGCCTGACAGAGGGAGAAGAACTGCTCCGCGGCGAAGATCGGGTCGGGCACGCTCAGCCGGCCGGACTGGTGCTGGCGGGCAAGCCAGCCGGCCAGCGCGGTGATCGCGCGGGCCGGGCCTGCATTGTAGAAGCCTTGCGACAGCTCGGGGAATTTCGGTGCCTCGGAGGTGACGATGCGATAGGTCGTCAGCCCCTTGTCGGAGACCATCATCTCCAGCATGCGGGTGCCGATGGTGCGCAGGAAGCCCGCCGGATCGTCAGCATTCGCGCCGTCCTCGGCGAACACCTGGCCCAGTGTCAGGGCGCATTGGCCTTCAATGTGCGCGGCGAACAACTCGGCCTTGCCCGCGAAATAATTGTACAGCGTGCCTTTGGAGACACCGGCCACCTGGGCGATGCGCGCCATGCTCGCGCCCTCATAGCCGTCCTCGCTGAACACGGTGTTGGCGCCGGTGAGGATCTGTGCCCGCTTTTCCGGCGAAAGGGTTTCGGTGTCCGACATGGGGGAATCCTGCGCGGTCATGAGGGTCTGTTCAAGCCGAGATGATCTTTTGCTGACGCGGTTGACATTTGATGGGGGCGGGCACATTTCCGGCACTGACCGAACCGTCCGGTCAGCGCCGTTCAGGAGATAGGCAATGGATGCGACCACGCCAAGGGCTGATGTGCAAAATGGCTCAGCCCCGCCGGCCGCGAGCCTGGATGATGCGCCGCCGCGCCGCCGCCGCGCGCCGTTCGTGGTGCTCGCGCTGGTGCTCATCGGCGGCGCCGCTGGTGCGACCCTTTGGTGGCTGAATGCCCGCCATTTCGAGGTAACCGACGACGCCGCAATCGACACCAACATTTCCCAGGTCGCCGCCCAGGTGTCCGGACGCACCACCGCGATCCTGGTGGATGACAACCAGCTGGTGAAGCAGGGTCAGGTCTTGGTCGAACTCGATCCGCGTGACTGGCAGGTGAAGCTTGATCAGGCAAAGGCCCAGCTTGCAACTGCCCGGGCTCAGCTTGCGCAGGCCCAGGCAAGTGCCGTCGTGCAGCAGGCGGCGATCGACCAGGCCACGGCCAATGTCGCGGTCGCGGAGGCGGATGCCGCTCAGGCGCAGCAGGATTATGATCGTTTCACCAGCATTGATCCGCGCGCCGTCACCAAGCAGCAGATCGACAATGCCACAGCCGGCTGGCGCACCTCCCGCGCGCGGCTGGGGGCGGCCCAACGCGCGCTGGCCGGCCAGAAGGCGCAGCTGATATCGGTGCAGGCGCAGATCCAGGCCGCCGAGGCTGGGGTGAAGAATGCCGAGGTGGGGGTGGAGAACGCCGAGCTGCAGCTCTCCTACACCAAGGTCGCCGCGCCGCAGGCCGGCTACACCACCACGCGCTCGGTTGAGCCCGGCAACTATGTGATGGCCGGCC
>CAIVDX010000229.1 GCA_903904805.1 uncultured Rhodospirillales bacterium | reverse complement strand
GCTTCGCCACGCCCGGCGCGCCCTGCGTCGTAAAGTACACCGGCCAATCGATCGCCGGAGCCAGCGTCTTCAGCTCCGCAACCGACATCATGTGATACGTGGCATGTGGATCGCGCCGCTCCACCCGCGTCAGCGACGCCTTCGCCAGTGCCGTCTCAATCCGCACAATCAACGCCGCATCGGCCTTCGCGCGCTCCGCAGGCTCCCCACTCATGCCCAGCAACTGCGCAATGTAAGCCGCATACTGCTCGCGAATCTTGACGCTCTTCTCATCGTCCTTGGTGTAGTAATCACGGTCCGGCAGGCCCAACCCTCCGGCCCCCACCTCCACAATCATCAGCGACGAGTCCACCGCATCCTGCCCTGTCCTCGAGCCGAAGAAAAAGTTGCCAAGGTCATCATGGTGCAGCCGCGCAATCGCTGCGATCAGCTGCTCGCGCGTCTTCAACGCATTGATCTTCGCCAGCTCCGGCCGCACCGGCTTATCACCCAGCGCATCGATCGCCGCCGTATTCATGCACGCCGCAAAGTAATCACCCACTTTCTGCTGCACCGGCGTGCGGTTCGCCGCCTTCGCATCAGCCTCCAGAATCCCCCACAGAAACTGCTGGTTGTCGTTATAAAGCTTGGCATAAACGTCCCACCGTGCCTGGTCCGGCGGAATGGGATTGTTCTTCATCCATCCACCGCAGGAAAACTTATAGAAATCCACGCACGGATCCACCGTCCGGTCCAGGCTGGTCACATCCAGCGACGGCGAGTACGGCATCGCGGTCAGCGGCTTCGCAATCGGCTCAGCAGCGGGCTGCTGGGCGGCCAGTCCCGCCCCACACACTGCGGCCAGCACAACGGCAAACAAACTCTTCGACACCATCGAAATCTCCTGTGATCGCCGCTCTCCGGCGCGATGAAAGCGTTGCTTAGATACCAGATTCTACGCGCGAACGTCGTCCGCCGTTGGCATCCTGAAGCGTTTCGTCACAGCAATTGCCGCCTTCGCCCCCAGCCGCATGAACGGCGCTTCAATCAGGTGAAACGCCGCCACCGAAAACGCCGCCAGGCTCCCAAACAGCACCGCAAACTGCACCGGCCAACTCCACCCACGGCCAACATAGAACGCCAGCACCAGTGCAAAGGGATGTGTCAGGTAAATCCCATACGAGTACCGCGCCACATACCAGCACAGCTTCGTAAAGAAGTTCTGCCCCATCTGCCTGAAGCTCGGCAACATAAGCCCCAGCGCCAGGCACGGCCACCACGCCCTCTGCTGGCTTCCCGCATGTCCGCCGATCCACGTAACCGCCGCCAGCGCCAGCACAAAACTCCATCCCGGCAGCATTGCGCGCCGTCGAGGAAAGCCGACATACGCCATCAACCCCGGCAGAAAGAACGGAATACTCACCGGCAGGTTCTGCACCTCCGGCCCAAATGCCTGGTGCGCAATCGCCGCCGCCAGCGCCCAGAACAACAACAGCGGCCACAGCGCCATATTCTTCCGCAGGAAGAAAAACAGTACCGGCAGCAACACATACATCTGCACTTCGATGGGCAGGCTCCACATCGGATAAAGGATGAAGCTGCCCGAAAAAAAGTTCTGGATCAGCAGAAAATGCGTCGCCACCTGTTTGAGCGACGACGCCATGTAGTGAAAGAATCCGTCGCCTTCACGGAACACCCCGGTAGGCGCATGCGTCAGCACCGCGATGGTCACCGCAACAATGGCCAGCGGATAAATCCGCGCGATCCTGCGCACATAAAAGTCCACCGTATTCGGCCGTCGCTCCAGCGACCACATCAGCACCAGCGCCGTATGTACAAAAAACAGGCACACCCCGAAGCCGCCATACCAGTAGCCTTGCGGAATCCGGTTCAGCGCCGACAGGATGTGCGACACCAGCACGCACACCACCGCCAGCGCGCGCACCATATCGAGATTGGGCAGGTCCTTGCCCGTTCCCGTCGCCGTCGGGCCCGCGCCGCCGGCCGGCTCGCCGGACCTCACGACGTGTTCATCGATGTGTGGAGCGGCCAGCGTCATACCCTTGTCATGCAAGCAGTTGAGGCCTCGATTATAGCGGCCACCCTGCGGCCGTTCTCCGCCTTGCTACGATGCCACCATGGTCCCGCCGCTCGAAACCTCACGCCTGCTCCTCCGCCCCTGGCACTCGCTGACGCGGAACAAGTGCAGCTGCTGTTCCCGCACTGGGGAGTCGTCGAGTTCCTCGCCGCCCGCGTCCCCTGGCCCTACCCCGCAGACGGCGCGCTCAGCTACATCCGCGACCTCGCCCTGCCCGCCATGGCTCGCGGCGACGAGTGGCACTGGACGCTCCGCCTCAAAACCGCACCGGAGCAAATCATCGGCTCCATCGGCCTGCTCGCCAACGACACCAACAACCGCGGCTTCTGGCTAGGCGTCCCCTGGCAGCGCCAGGGCCTCATGACCGAAGCCGCCATCGTCGTCACCGACTTCTGGTTCAACGACCTCGGCTTCCCGCTGCTCCGCGTCCCCAAAGCCGTAGCCAACACCGGCTCCCGCCGCATCTCGGAAAAGACCGGCATGCGCATCGTCGCCACCGAAGACCGCGACTACGTCAGCGGCCGCTTCCCCAGCGAAATCTGGGAAATCACCGCCGAAGAATGGCGCGCCCGTCGGGGCTTGCGTTAAGGTTAGCCAGCAATCTGCGGCTACTAACGAGACCTGAATACGTTAATGAATCCGCGCACACCAAGGTACAAGGCCCCCGCGCCTATAACGACAGAAACTAA
This sequence comes from uncultured Rhodospirillales bacterium, assembly GCA_903904805.1. GTDB lineage: Bacteria > Pseudomonadota > Alphaproteobacteria > Acetobacterales > Acetobacteraceae > CAIVDX01. The sequence continues at coordinate 244 of CAIVDX010000229.1, read as the reverse complement.
CGCCATAAAGACGTTGTTGTCCCTAAGCTGCTCGACCAAATCCTGCCCCTCAAAAAGGGCGACGAAAATAAAACACACGCTGAGAATCGAAAAGCCAACAGACTGCGCGCCGGTTAGCCTACGAGGGGATTTGAGCCACAGTGCAGTAAGTGATGGACTCTCGCGCCTGCTCTTTAAGAGTGGATCGCTTCCGGAGTATTTGGCACTTCGCTCTTGGTCATGATGATGGGGCATTTCGAACCTC
>CAIVDX010000228.1 GCA_903904805.1 uncultured Rhodospirillales bacterium | reverse complement strand
TGTTTCCCGAGCGCCTTGTATTTCAGCCAATGCTGATAGATCCCCGGCCGCAGCTCCAATGAGGCATTCATCCCCAGCCGCCTGGTGGTCTTCACCTGGCCGCGATAATTGCCGAGATTCTGCACCCCGGTTTCCGGATCCTTGGTGATGTACTGCGACAAGGTCGTATAGGGCGCGTTGTCCCAGCCCGGTGTGGAGATCGGCACCGGGATGCCATCCAGCCCCTGGCCCTTCACATCGAGATCGTCGCCGGTGAACACCACCTCGTGGCAGGGCGCAGCCTCCACCACATTCACCGCGATTGGATTTTTCTCCGCCTTGGCGAAGGTCGCCTCGATCTGATCCAGCGCGCAGCCCAGCCCGATGCGGTAGATCTCGCGGCTCGCCGCCAGGCCGCCGACGATCACCGGGATATCGAAATGATTGCCTTTGGCATCGAACACGTTGGTGAACAGGAACGCCTTGCGCTGATTTTCGGGAAAGCCGCCACGGAACTGCCAGCGCACCAGCGGGTGCATCTCGGTGTCCTTGCAGATCGGCCGATCGACTCGCACCAGCAGGCCGGCCGCCTCCAGATTGGCGATATGGTCATGCAGGTCGGGATAGGCGCGCGCGGGAACGCTCTGCGTGTGAACCGGGCTGTCCATGGCAAAATCTCCTTCAAAGCGGGCCCTGCATCGTGCGCCCGTCTCTGCCTGTCAATCTCCTTGCCCACGCCCCAACGCCTGCCTAGTGTCCGCGCCAGAAAGCGCCTGAGACAGAAAGCGCCTGAGACAGAAAGCGCCTGAGACCGAAAGCGCCTGAGACCGAAAACGCCTGAGAACGCAAACGCCTGAGAACGCAAACGCCTGAGAACGCAAACGCCAGACAACGAACACGCCAGACAACGAAAACGCCAGACACCGGAGGACACTCATGACCCAGGCCCGCCTCGTCGTCCCGCCGCTCACCCCCTTCGCGGCGGACGGCAAGCCCGACTGGTCCGCGCTCGCATCGCAGATCGACTATATCGTCGATGACTGCCGCGCCACCGACATCGTTGCCGCCGGTGTGGAGGCGCAGGAATATCATTATCTCAGCCTGGAGGATCGCCGCGAGCTGATCGCGCGCACCATCGCGTTCACCGCCGGCCGCCGCCCGGTGATCGTTGGCGTTTCGCACCCGGATTTCCGCACCGCCATCAGCCTCGCCCATCATGCGGAGAAGCTGGGCGCGGCCTCGATCCAGATGCTCGCCCCGAACCGCGCCTTTGGCGGGCCGGCGAGCGAGGATGACCAGATCCGCCTGTTCGAGGCCGTGGCCGCCGAAACCGCCCTGCCCATCGTGCTCTATCTCAACGCCGGGCCGGGGGCTGACCTCTCGATCCCCACCACCGTCGCGCTGGCCAAACTGCCCCGCATCACCATGATCAAGGAAAGCTCGCGCGACCTGGCGCGCGTCTCGCGCCTGATCGTCGAGATCGACACGGCTGGCCACGCCAAATACCTCACCACCATGCAGATGCTGCTCATCACGCTGATGCTCGGCGGCTCCGGCGCCACCATGCCGCCGCCGGCCGCCGAAATCGCCCGCGGGGTGATCGACGCCTGGGCCGACGGCGAGATTGCCCGCGCCACGGAGCTTCAACTCCAATTCGCGCTGTTCCCCGCCCGCTGGATGCATCGCGGCCTGACGCCGACGATGAAGGCCGCCATGGCGATGATCGGCCGCCCGATCGGCGGCATGTATCCGCCCTGGCAGGGGCTGACGGAGGCTGAACTCACCGCGCTGCGCACGCTGCTGCACACCACCGCGCTGGGGGCTCGGATGGGCAGGTAAGCGGTGTTCTTGTTCCGCAGAAAAGCACCGCAAAATTCTTGTGAGGCTGGTGCGGTGGGGATGAGTGTTGCGAGAGCCGTGTGAAGCCCGGCCTACTTCAGGGGGCATTCCGCGGTGTAGGAGTTCGCATAGTCGTGCAGCACCACCTCGCCGAGTTTCAGTTCGGCCTGGCCGGTTTCGCCTTTCACCACGCGGATGAGATAGTGGTTCTGGATCGGGTAGTGGTCGTTGGCGAAGCGGAAATGGCCGCGGACCGAGTCGAAGTTGGCGTGTTCGACGGCCTGGCGGAATTTTTCCTTGTTGGAGATGTCGCCGCCGAGTTCGCGGATGGCGCCGTCGAGCAGGAGGCCGGCTTCGTAGGCCTGGGTGGAGAATTCCGAGGGCTCGACGCCGTATTTTGCCTTCCAGGCGGTGACGAATTTTTTGTTGGCGGGGTTGTCGAGCTCGGCGCCCCAGAAGCTGGTGTAGACTTGGCCGATGGCGGCGGGGCCGATGGCCTGCAGGGCGGTGCTGTCGAGCGTGTGGGCGGTGGTGAGCGGGATGGTGTCGGCCAGGCCCGATTGGGCGAATTGCTTGATGAACTGGATGGCCAGGCCGCCGGGATAGAAGGCGAAGAGCGCGCCGGGGCGGGCGGCGCGGAGTTCGGCGAGCTCGGCGGAATAGTCGAGCTGGGCCATGGGGGTGAGCTTGGCGCCGACGATCTCGCCTTTGTAGGTGCGGCGGAAGCCGGTCATCACGTCTCGCCCGGCGGCGTAGTTGGGGGCGAGCATGTAGACGGTTTTCACGCCCTGCTGCTGGAGGTAGGCGCCGGCGGCCTCGGCGTAGGTGTCGGTCTGCCAGGAGGTGTTGAAATACCAGGGCGAGCAGTCCTTGCCGGCGAGCTGGGAGGGGCCGCCATTGGCGCTGATCAGGATGGTGTTGGCGCGGGTGACCATCGGCGCGATGGCCAGCAGCATGTTGGAGAAGCCGGCGGCGATGACCACGTCGACCTTGTCGGAGAGGAGGAATTTCTCGGCGGCCTGGCGGGCGATTTCGGGCTTTTCCTGGTCGTCCTCGATGATCACGCGGGTGGGCAGGCCGCCGAGTTTGCCGCCATTGAGGTCGATGGCCATTTGCAGGCCGTCGCGGGTTTTCGGGCCGGTGACACCGCCCTGGCCGCTCATGGTGGCGAGGAAGCCGATCTTGAATTCGGCCGACGGTTCGGCCCCGGACGGTGTGGTGAGGCCGATCAGGCAGGTGAGGGCGAGCGCGTGGCGCAGCATGGTGTGTCTCCCTTGGGCGGCCCTGTCGCGGGCCTTGCGGGGGAGTCTATCGCATCCGGCCTGGTTGCCAACCTTCGTCTAGTCGTCGGCGACGAAGCGCTGATGGCCGGCGGCGCGCAGGGAGCAGGCGGGGCAGGTGCCGCAGCCATGGCCCGATGCGTGGTGGATGCCGCGTTCGCCGAGATAGCAGCTGTGGGTGTCGGCGATGATCAGATCCACCAGGGGCTGGCCGCCGAGTTCGGCGGCGAGGCGCCAGGTGGCGGCCTTGTCGATCCACATCAGCGGGGTGTGCAGGGTGAAGCTGCGCGCCATGCCCAGATTGATGGCCTGGTTGAGCGCTGTGATGGTGGCGTCGCGGCAGTCCGGATAGCCGGAATAGTCGGTTTCGCACATGCCGCCGACGATGTCGGTGATCCCGCGCCGATAGGCCAGGGCGGCGGCGAAGGTGAGGAAGATCAGGTTGCGGCCGGGGACGAAGGTGTTGGGCAGGCCCTCGGCGGAGTAGGTGATGGCGGCCTCCGAGGTGAGGGCGGTATCGGAGATCTGGCCGAGGACGGAGAGGTCGATGACATGGTCCTCGCCCAGGCGGCTGTCCCAGAGGGGAGTGAGGGCACGCATGCCGCGCAGCACCGTTGGGCGGCAGTCCATCTCGATGAGGTGGCGCTGGCCGTAGGTGAAGCCGACGGTTTCGACGTGGTCGAAGCGCTCCAGCGCCCAGGCGAGACAGGTGGTGGAGTCCTGGCCGCCGGAGAAGAGGATGAGGGCTTTGGGCATTGAGGGTGTGATCGGCCAGGAGCGGTGCCCCTGGCCTGCCTCGCCCTAGATCTTGAAGCTCTCAACCGTGCTCGGATGGAACAGCTCCTCCGGCTTCAGCAGCCGCGCCGACAGGCCTTGGCTGTGGTGGTGTCGCAGGAAGGTCTCGAACAGATGGCGGTTCGCCTCCAGCCCGTAGGGCCACCAGTCGGCGCCGATCAGCTTCTGGGCGCGTTTCACCGCCTCTTCGATGAAGGGCAGCGTCACCTTGCTGGCCGACGGGTCGATCAGCCGTTCCTGGGCGATGTGTTTGGCCTCGCTGAACGCCTTGAAGGCGGCCATCGGCAGCCACGGGTGCTGCTCGACGAGCGCCTTGCGGATGCCGAGCACATGCATGATCGGGAAGATCTTGGTGCGCTCGTAATATTCCGAGGCGGCCTTCTGGGTGTCGCCGAAGAGATAGCCGACGTTGGGGTGGCCTTCCTCGAAGCAGGAGGGGGCGCGCGGGGCGATGATGCCGTCGATCTCGCCGTCGATCAGCATCTGGTTGAGGGTTTTGCTGGGATCGGCGTTGGAGATGCGGATGTCGGCGGGCAGGTTCAGCGCGATCTTCTCGATGCGGCCGGCCTGCTCGAGGCCGGCGCGGACCCAGGTGATGTCGGACGGCTTCACGCCGTGGTCGTCTTCGAGGATGGCGCGGGCCCAGACATTGGCGGTGAGCTGCCACTCGGGCAGGCCGATGGTCTTGCCGCGCATGTCCTCGGGCGAGCTGATGCGGTCGGTGCGGACATAGATGGCGGTGTGGCGGAAGGCGCGCGAGGGGAAGACGGGGATGGCGACGTAGGGGCAGTCGTTGGCGGCGGTTTTCACGCTGTAGCTGGACAGCGAGAGCTCGCAGATGTCGAACTCGACGTTGCGGAAGGCGCGGAAGAAGATCTCCTCCGGCTCGAGCCACATGAAGACCGGGTCCACACCGTCGATCTGCACGTCGCCGTCGGCGATGGGGCGGGCGCGGTCGTAATTGCCGATACCGATGGACAGACGAAGCTTTGACATACCAACCCCCTTGCCGTGTGTGCTCCGCCGCCCGATAGAGGGGGCTGGCAGGCGCGTCAATCGTGTGGCGTGTCGCAACCAGGTGAGAGCACGCTGCTGGCGTGCCGGGATGGGGGGAGAGCACATGATCACATCCACGCGGATGCGGGTGGCGTTGGCCGGGTTGGCGTTGTTGGGCGCGGGGTCGGCCACCCTGGCACCGGCGGCGGCGGCCGAGCCGGTTGAGGTGCATGTGATCCTGCCGCTGACCGGCGGGGCGGCGTTTGTCGGCCAGGGGCAGCAGAAGGCGCTCACGGTCCTGCAGGATGTGGTCAACAGGGAGGGCGGGATTTCCGGCCGTCCGCTCGCCTTCACCTATCATGACGACCAGAGCACGCCGCAGCAGACGCTGCAGGCGGCGACCGCGATCCTGCCGAGCAAGCCGCTGGTGATCATCGGCAGCTCGATCGTGGCGATGTGCGGGGCGATCGCGCCGATGCTGAAGACCGGGCCGGTGGATTACTGCCTCTCGCCGGGCATTCATCCGGCTGATGGCAGCTACATGTTCTCCTCCTCGGTCTCGACCGGTGACATGCTGGAGGCGACGTTGCGCTATTTCCGGCTGCGCGGGCTGACGCGGGTGGCGAGCCTGACCAGCTCGGATGCGAGCGGGCAGGATGCCGACAAGGGCCTGGATGCGGTGCTGGCGCTGCCGGAGAATGCGTCGCTGAAGCTGGTGGAGCGGCAGCATTTCAATCAGGGCGATGTCAGCGTGTCCGCGCAGATCGAGCGGATCAAGCAGGCCGAGCCGCAGGTGTTCGTGGCCTGGACGACCGGGGCCGCGGTGGCGACGATCTTCAAGGGCGCGATTCAGGCCGGGCTGGATGTGCCGGTGGTGACGACCAACGGCAATCAGGTGTTCGCGCAGCTGGTGCAGTATCAGGATTTTCTGCCGAAGCAGCTTTATATCCCGTCGGCGGCGTTTGTTCCGCATGCGGGCCAGTTCAGCCTGGACCCGCGGGTGGAGGCCAATCAGGCGGTGTTCTACAAGGCGCTGGGCGATGCATCGGTGCCGGTGGACAATATGGCCTCGCTGGCGTGGGACCCGGGCATGATCGTGGTCTCGCTGCTGCGCAAGCTGGGGCCCACCGCGTCAGCGGCGAGCTTTCGGGAGGCGCTGGCGGGGCTGAAGGACTATGCGGGGGTGAACGGGATCTATGATTTCACCGCGATCGCGCAGCGTGGCGTGGGTGTGCAGCAGACGGTGGTGACGCTGTGGGACCCGAAGGCGAAGGTCTGGACCGCGGTGAGCGCGCCCTCGGGCACCTTGTTGGCGCACTGAACGGGGTCGACGGATGGCGCTGTTCTATCTCGAGCAGGCCCTGAACGGGCTGCAGCTGGGGGTTCTGCTGTTTTTGATGGCGGCGGGGCTGACGCTGGTGTTCGGGATCATGAACCTGATCAACCTGGCGCATGGCTCGCTCTATATGCTTGGGGCGTATTTCGCCGCGACCATGTTGAGCCAGACCGGCAGCCTGCTGCTGGCGCTGTTCGCGGCGACGGCGTTCACCGCACTGTGCGGGTGGATGCTGGAGGTGGTGCTGTTCGGGCGGCTGTATCGGCGCGACCATCTGGACCAGGTGCTGTGCACGTTCGGGGTGATTCTGTTTCTCAACGAGCTGGTGCGGATCATCTGGGGGCCGGTGGCGCTGCCGATGGATCTGCCGCCCTCGCTCGCGAGCAATGTGAAGCTGGTGGGCGATTTCACCTATCCGACATTCCGGCTGGTGATCATCGGCACCGGGCTGCTGGTGGCGCTGCTGATGTTCGTGCTGATCACCCGCACGCGGCTGGGGATGCGCATCCGCGCGGGGGCGGCGGATCGGGACATGATCGCGGCGCTGGGCGTGGATATTCGCTCGCTCTATTCCTACGTGTTCGCGCTGGGCGCCGCACTGGCGGGGCTGGCCGGGTTCATGGCCGGGCCGATCCTGGCGGTGCAGGTGGGCATGGGCGATGGGGTGCTGGTGCTGGCGCTGGTGGTGATCGTGATCGGTGGCATCGGCTCGGTGCGCGGGGCGCTGGTGGCCGCACTGCTGGTGGGGCTGGTCGA
>CAIVDX010000227.1 GCA_903904805.1 uncultured Rhodospirillales bacterium | reverse complement strand
TATCGTGGTGACGGCGTTGCGCGCGCTGGGTCGCCCGGAACTGACACAGGCCCGCGCATGATCGCCCGCCGTCTGCTGCCCCGCCGTCTGCTGCTCGGCGCCATCGTCACCGCCCCGATGGCGGCCCATGCCCAGCCCGACGACACCGCCGCGGCACCCGTCGCGGCGCTGAACGAGGCCCTGCTGGCCGGCATGAAGGCCGGCAAGGCCACCCCCTTCCCGAAGCGCTTCGAGGCGCTGGCAACCACGATCGACAGCGTGTTCGATCTGGATGCGATCCTGCGCAGTTCCGTCGGGCTGCGCTGGGATCAGCTGCCGGCCGACCAGCAGACCAGCCTGGCGCAGGCGTTCCGCGCCTTCACCATCGCCAGCTACACCGCCAATTTCGACAATTTCTCCGGCCAGCGCCTGGAGATCCTGCTCGACCGCCGCGCCATCGGCGAGAACCAGGTGGTGGCGACCCAGCTGGTGATGCCCGACCAGACCGTGCGCTTCGACTATGTGATGCATCACGGCACCTCCGGCTGGCGCATTGTCGATGTGCTGCTGAACGCCACCATCAGCCGGGTGGCCGTGCAGCGCTCTGATTTCCGTGCCCTGCTGGACCCCGCCAGTGCCGAACGGCTGATCCGCAGCCTGCACGACAAGGTCGCCACGCTGTCGGGCGGCACCGTCACCGCATGAGGCCCGCGCGGTGATCTCGACGATCCTGCTGGTGCTGGTGGCCGTTGGGCTCGCCCAGGCACTGGCGGGATTGAACCTGTTGCGCCGCTTCGCCGCCGCCCCGCGCCCGGCCCCCACCACCCGCCCGCCGGTCTCCATCCTCAAGCCACTGCACGGCGCCGAACCCTGGCTGGACTGGGCGCTGAGCACCATGGCCGGGCAGGATTATCCCGGCTTCCAGATCGTCTGCGGTGTGGCCGCCGCCGACGACGCCGCGATATCGGCGGTGCGGACGGTGCAGGCACGCTACCCCGACCGCGACATCACGCTGGTGATCTGTGCGGACCAGCATGGCAGCAACGCCAAGGTCTCCAACCTCATCAACATGTTCCCCAGCGCGCGGCACGACATCATCGTGATCTCCGACAGTGATGTGCACGCCGCCACCGACTGGCTGGACCGTGTGGTCGCGGCACTGCAAGCGCCGGATGTTGGGATGGTGACAACCCTCTATAGCGGCCTGGCGACGGTCTCCGGTCTGGTCGCGCGGCTGGGGGCGATGCAAATCTGCCACGCCTTCCTGCCCGGTGCCGCGATGGCCCGCGCGCTCGGCCGGCAGGACGGGCTGGGGGCCACCATGGCACTGCGGCGCGACACGCTGGAGAGGGTGGGCGGCCTGCAGCGCATGGCCAACACGCTCGCAGACGACGCGATGCTGGGCATCTTGGTGCGCCAGCTTGGCCTGCGTGTGGCCCTTGCCCACACGCTGCCTGCGGTCGGCGTGCCGGAGAACACCCTGCGCGCATTGTGGAAGCATGAGCTGCGCTGGGCCCGCACGGTGCGCTCCATCGCGCCTGCCGCGCATGCCGCCTCGGCCCTGCAATACCCGCTGGTGCCCGCGCTGATCGCGCTGCTGACCGCGCCGATGAGCCAATGGGGCTGGCTTGTCTTCCTCGGCACCTGGCTCGCCCGCGCCGAGATCGCCCGACGCACCGACACGCTGATCGGCGGCTTCCCCACCCTCGCCGCGGTGCAGAGCGTGCGGCTCTGGCCGGTGCGCGACCTGATGTCGGTGGCGGTGATCGCGGTTTCGTTTACCGGCCGCGACGTCGATTGGCGTGGCAAGGCCTTGCGCGCGGACCCGGTCGTGGCAGATATCATCTCAGGCAAACGCGGCACCGGCCCGGAGACCCCCAGCTCCGCCGTCTGAAGAGAGTTCAGTCCGCCATGATGAAGACCCTGTTCCTGCACCCCCCCTCGTTCGACGGGTTCGACGGCGGCGCCGGCGCTCGCTATCAGGCCAAGCGCGAGATCAAATCCTTCTGGTATCCCACCTGGCTAGCCCAGCCCGCCGCCCTGGTGCCCGGCTCGAAGCTGATCGACGCCCCACCGGCGCGCATCGGCCTCGATGAGGTGCTCGATCAGATCGGCGACTACGAACTTTGCGTGATGCACACCTCCACCCCGAGCTTCGCCTCCGACGTGCGCGTGGCCGCCGCGCTGAAGCAGCGGAACCCCAGGCTGATGATCGGCTTTGTCGGCGCCAAGGTGGCGGTGCAGCCGGAGGAGAGCCTGCTGAAGGGAGCGCCGCTCGATTTCGTCGCGCGCAACGAGTTCGATTTCACCATCAAGGAGGTTGCCGAGGGCCGGCCTTTCGCCGAGATCGACGGCCTGTCCTACCGCGCGCCCGATGGGTCCATCATCCACAACCGCGAGCGCGCGATGCTGCAGGACATGGACCAGCTGCCCTTCGTGACGGATGTCTACAAGCGGGATCTGCGCATCGAGGATGATTTCCTCGGCTATCTGATGCATCCCTACATCTCGATCTACACCGGCCGCGGCTGCAAATCGCACTGCACCTTCTGCCTGTGGCCGCAGACCGTGGGCGGCCACCGTTACCGCACCCGTTCGGTGCAGAACGTGGTCGACGAGATCGCCGCGGCCAAGGCGGCCTTCCCCCAGGTGAAGGAATTCTTCTTCGACGACGACACATTCACCGACAATCTGCCCCGCGCCGAGGCGATCGCCCGCGAGCTCGGCAAGATGGGTGTCACCTGGTCATGCAATGCCAAGGCGAAC
>CAIVDX010000226.1 GCA_903904805.1 uncultured Rhodospirillales bacterium | reverse complement strand
GGCTGGGCTGGAAGGTGTTTTTGCCGTTGTCGCTGTTCTGGCTGGTGCTGACATCGGGCGTGCTGATGGCGTTTGGCTGGCTGCCGGGTGGACCGGCATGAGCGCGCTGTTTTCGTGCAAGGGGGCCTGAGCGATGGCATTCATTGATGGCAAGGCCGGCCGGCTGCTGATGAAGGAACTGCTCACCGGCATGTCGCTGACGTTGAGCTATTTCTTCCGCCCGAAGGCGACGATCAACTACCCTTATGAGAAGGGTCCGATCGGGCCGCGCTTCAAGGGCGAGCATGCGCTGCGGCGCTATCCGAATGGCGAGGAGCGGTGCATCGCCTGCAAGCTCTGCGAGGCGGTGTGCCCGGCGCAGGCGATCACCATCGAGGCGGAGCCGCGCGACGATGGCTCGCGCCGGACCACGCGCTACGACATCGACATGACGAAATGCATCTATTGCGGGCTGTGCGAGGAAGCCTGCCCGGTGGACGCGATTGTTGAAGGGCCGAATTTCGAGTTCGCCACCGAGACCCGCGAGGAGCTGCTCTATGACAAGGGCAAGCTGCTGGCGAATGGGGATCGCTGGGAGAGCGAGATCGCACGGCGGCTTGAGCTCGATGCGCCTTACCGCTGAATTGTTGGAGTACCCGGCATGATTGCCGCGATCGCGTTTTATGTGTTTGCCGCCATTCTGATCGGCTCGGCTGTCATGGTGGTGACGTCGCGCAACCCGGTGCATTCGGTGTTGTTCCTGATCCTGGGCTTTTTCAACGCGGCCGGGCTGTTTTTGCTGGCGGGGGCAGAGTTCCTCGCGCTGATTTTGGTGATTGTGTATGTCGGCGCGGTGGCGGTGCTGTTCCTGTTCGTGGTGATGATGCTCGACATCGATTTCACCGAGCTGCGCGAGGGGTATCAGAAATATGCCCGCCTCGGGTTGGTGGTGGGTGCGGTGCTGGTGGCGGAATTGCTGCTGGCGTTGCGGGCATGGGATGCGGTGCCGGGGGCGGCCGCGTTGCGGCAGACGCCGATGTCGGCTGCGACCAACACCGCGGCACTCGGGCATGTGATCTATACCGACTATATCTTCCTGTTTCAGGCCTCGGGTCTGGTGCTGCTGGTGGCGATGATCGGCGCGATCGTGCTGACGCTGCGCGAGCGCACCGACAGCAAGCGGCAGAATATCGAGGTGCAGACGGCGCGCATGCCGGCCGACACGCTCAGCCTGGTGAAGGCCGAGATTGGGGCGGGTGTGCAGGTGGCCGATTACCACCGGCGGACCAGCCCGTTGGTTGGCCAGGACGGGGAGCGCTGAGATGGTTGTGCCGTTGGGCTCCTATCTGACCGTGGCCGCGATCCTGTTGGTGATCGGGATTTTTGGGATTTTCATCAACCGCAAGAATGTCATCGTGATTTTGATGTCGGTTGAGCTGATCCTGCTGGCGGTGAACATCAATCTGGTGGCGTTCTCCGCCTCGCTGCAGGACCTCGCGGGGCAGGTGATGGCGATGTTCATCCTGACCGTGGCCGCGGCCGAGGCGGCGATCGGGCTGGCCATCGTGGTGGTGTATTTCCGCAATCGCGGCTCGATCGAGGTCGAGGACGTGACGATGATGAAGGGTTGAGAACGTGATTTACGCCATCGCGGTATTCGCCCCGCTTGTCGGGTCTTTGATTGCCGGTTTGTTCGGCAAGGCCATCGGGGATCGCGCCGCGCAGGCGGTGACGATCACCTGCATGGTGCTGGCCGCGATCTGCGGTGTGAGCGCGTTCGCGCAGCTTGTGTATGGCGGTGCCGAGACCGGCAGCGTGCTGCTGGGCACCTGGATCGATGTGGACCGGTTCCACCTCTCCTGGGCGCTGCGCTATGATACGCTCTCGGCCATGATGGTGGCGATGGTTACCACCATCGCTACGCTGATCCATATCTATTCGGTTGGCTATATGAGCCACGACAGCTCGATCTGGCGCTTCTTCTCCTATCTCAGCCTGTTCAGCTTCGCGATGTTGATGCTGGTGACGGCGGATAATCTGATCCAGCTGTTCTTCGGCTGGGAAGGCGTGGGGTTGGCGAGCTATCTGCTGATCGGCTTCTGGTATGATCGGGCGAGTGCGTGCAACGCGGCGATGAAGGCGTTCATCGTCAATCGCATCGGTGATCTGGGCTTCGCGCTGGGCATCGCGCTGCTGTTCTGGACGGTGGGCAGTGTTGAGTTCACCGACATCTTTGCCGCGGTCGGTGAGCATCAGGGCGAGGTCTATGGCCTGTTCGGCGCGAGTTTCCCGGTGCTGGATGTGATCGGGGTGCTGCTGTTCATCGGCGCGATGGGCAAGTCCGCACAGTTGGGGCTGCATGTGTGGTTGCCCGATGCGATGGAGGGGCCCACACCGGTCTCCGCGCTGATCCATGCGGCGACGATGGTGACGGCGGGCGTGTTCCTGATGGCGCGGATGTCGCCGCTGTTGGAACTCGCCCCCTCGGCGCTCGCCTTTGTCGGCTTCATGGGCGCGAGCACGGCGATCTTCGCGGCGACGATTGGCTGCGTGCAGAACGACATCAAGCGGATCATTGCGTATTCTACCTGCTCGCAGCTGGGCTATATGTTCATCGCCGCGGGGGCTGGCGCCTATCAGGCCTCGGTGTTTCATCTCTTCACCCATGCCTTCTTCAAGGCGCTGCTTTTCCTGGGTGCGGGCTCGGTGATCCATGCGATGTCCGACGAGCAGGACATCCGGCGCATGGGCGGGATCTGGAAGAAGATCCCGATCACCTACACGATCTTCTGGATCGGCAGCCTGGCGCTGGCCGGCGTGTTTCCGTTCGCGGGCTATTACTCGAAGGACGCGATCCTGGAGGCGACGTTCGCCTCGGGGGGCTTTGTGGGCATCTATGGCTATGTCTGCGGCATATCGGCGGCGTTCCTCACGGCGTTCTACAGCTGGCGGCTGATCATCCTGACCTTCCATGGCAAGCCGCGGGCGGATCATCACACGATGGAGCATGTGCATGAGAGCCCGCTGGTGATGACCGGGCCGCTGATGCTGCTGGCGGTTGGCGCGGTGTGCACCGGCTTCGTGTTCCATGAGCAGTTCATCGGCGAGGGCTGGCACATGTTCTGGCGCGCCTCGATCGTCAATGGCCCCGCCAACCATGTTCTGCAGGAGATGGAGGACCTGCCGCAGATCGTGAGCCTGCTGCCGAGCATTGTCGGCATTCTCGGCATCGCCACCGCCTATGTGCTGTATGTGCTGAAGCCGGATATTCCCGGCGCGCTGGCCGCGCGCTTTGGCGGGCTGTATCGGTTCCTGCTGAACAAATGGTATTTCGACGAGCTCTACGCGTTTTTGTTCGTCGGCCCCTACAGGGTGCTGGCGCGGGAGCTGTGGCAGGTCGGTGATGTGACCATCATCGACGGCATTCCCAATGGGCTGGCGAGCATGACGACGGATGGCTCCGCCCGGGTGGCGCGGATCCAGAACGGTTCGCTGGCGTTCTATGCGTTTTCGATGTTGATCGGCCTGGTCGTGCTGGCCGCCCTTTTCCTCCTGGTGCGGTGAGATCATGAACGCGGCTGGCTTTCCCCTGCTCTCGCTTCTGACCTGGCTGCCGCTCGCCGGTTGCGGGCTGATGATGTTCACCAAGGGCGATGAAAAGACCATCGCCAACAATGCGCGCTGGACGGCGTTGTGGACCTCGCTGGTGGTGTTCGCGCTGAGCCTGATCCTGTGGTTTCGCTTTGATGCCAGCCAGTCGGGCTTTCAGTTCCGCGAGGAGCTGCCCTGGATGGCTGATCTGGGCTTGGGTTACCGGATGGGGGTGGACGGGATTTCGGTGCTGTTCGTGCTGCTCTCCACCTTCCTGACGCCGATCTGCATTCTGGCGAGCTGGGAATCGATCCATAGCCGCGTGCGCGAGTTCATGATCGCCTTCCTGGTGCTGGAAACCATGATGGTGGGGATGTTCGCCGCCGCCGACATGCTGATTTTCTACATCTTCTTCGAGGGTGTGCTGATACCGATGTATCTGATCATCGGGATCTGGGGCGGGCCGCGGCGGGTGTATGCGGCATTCAAGTTCTTTCTGTTCACGCTGGCGGGTTCGGTGTTGATGCTGCTGGCGCTGCTGGCGCTGTGGCTGATCGCGGGTTCGACCGATTTCGACATTCTGCGTCACACCGCGGTGCCGGCGGGCTGGCAGTCCTGGTTGTTCCTGGCGTTCTTTGCATCGTTCGCGGTGAAGGTGCCGATGTGGCCGGTGCACACCTGGCTGCCGGATGCGCATGTGGAGGCGCCCACGGCGGGTTCGGTGATCCTGGCGGGCGTGCTGCTGAAGATGGGCGCCTACGGCTTCATTCGGTTCTCGATGCCGCTGTTGCCGCAGGCCTCGGCGGATTTCGCGCCGATGATCGTCGCGTTGTCGGTGGTGGCGGTGATCTACACCTCGGCGGTCGCGCTGGCGCAGACGGATATGAAGAAGCTGATCGCCTATTCCTCGATCGCGCATATGGGCGTGGTGACGATCGGGCTGTTCACCTGGAACCAGCAGGGGATCGAGGGGGCGCTGCTGCAGATGCTGGCGCATGGCGTGGTGGCCGGTGCGTTGTTCCTGTGCGTGGGTGTTGTCTATGACCGCATCCATACGCGCGAGATCGCGCGCTATGGCGGCCTGGGGGATCGGATGCCGGCCTATGCGCTGGTGTTCATGCTGTTCACCATGGCCTCGGTGGGGCTGCCGGGCACGGCGGGGTTCGTCGGTGAGTTTCTGGTGCTGACGGGCGCGTTGAAGGTGAATTTCTGGCTGGCGCTGCTGGGCAGCCTGGGGATGATCACCGGCGCGATCTACATGCTGTATCTGTATCGCCGGATCAACTTCGGCTCGATCACCCGCGATGATCTGCGCGAGATCCTGGATCTGTCGCCACGCGAGATTGCGGTGTTCGCCCCGCTGGTGGTGATGACGCTGTGGATGGGCATCTATCCCTCCAGCTTCACCGATTTTTTCCGGCCCACCATCGCGTCCCTGGTGAGCCAGCATGAGGCGGCCCTGCACCCGGCGGTGAGCGTGGCCTCGGCGGAGCGCAAATGATGAACTGGACTCTCGCTGCACCGGAACTGGTTCTGGCGCTCTACGGCATGGCCATTCTGCTGATCGGCGTGTTCCAGAAAGCCGATCCGACCAGGCTGTGCACCTGGCTGGTGCTGGTGGGCTTCGTGCTGACCGCGATCCTGGTGGCGACCAGCCCGGATGGGCACGCCTATCACGGCATGTTTGTGGTGGATGCGTTCTCGCGCTTTGCCAAGCTTCTGATTCTGCTGGGCGGTGGTCTTGCCACTTTGCTCGCGCTGGACTGGAACCGGCGCGAGGGCATCGCGCGGTTCGAGTATCCGGTGGTGGCGCTGTTCGCCACCGTGGGCATGCTGATCATGGTTTCGGCTGGCAGCTTCATGAGCCTGTATCTGGGGCTCGAGCTGCAATCGCTCTCGCTGTATGTGCTCGCCGCGTCGTCGCGGGATGATGTGCGGTCTTCCGAGGCTGGGCTGAAATATTTCGTGCTCGGTGCGTTGGCGTCGGGGCTGCTGCTGTATGGCATTTCGCTGGTCTATGGCTTCTCCGGCAGCATGGAGTTCGCCACGGTTCTGCATGCGGTCTCGACGCCCGAGCTGGCCTCGCCGGGGCTGGTGGTGGGGGTGATGTTCATCGTCGCCGGCCTCGCGTTCAAGATTTCCGCGGTGCCGTTCCATATGTGGACGCCCGATGTGTATCAGGGCGCGCCGACGCCGGTGACGGCGTTCTTCGGCACCGCGCCGAAGGTGGCGGCGATGGCGCTGATCCTGCGCGTGCTGACCGGGCCATTCGTGAATGTGCCGTGGATTCCGGTGATCATGCTGGTCTCCATCGCCTCGATGCTGCTGGGCTCGCTGGGCGCGATCGCGCAGACCAACATCAAGCGGCTGATGGCCTATAGCTCGATCGGCCATGTTGGCTACGCGCTGATCGGGCTGGCGGCCGGCACGGTTGAGGGGCTGCGCGGGGTGCTGATCTATCTCGTGACCTACGTGTTCATGAATATCGGCACCTTCGCCTGCATCATCGCGATGCGCCGGCGGGGGCATGCGCTGGAAAAGATTTCCGACCTTGCCGGCCTCGGGCGCACCGATGGGCCGCTGGCTTTGTGCCTGGCGATCTTCATGTTCTCGATGGCGGGCATCCCGCCTTTGGCGGGCTTTTTCGGCAAGCTCTACGTGTTCCTGGCCGCGGTGCAGCGCCAGGAATGGACGCTGGCGGTGATCGGCGTGCTCACCTCGGTGATCGGCGCGGTGTATTATCTGCGCGTGATCAAGGTGATGTATTTCGACGCGCCGGAAGAGGCGTTTGAGCCGCGCGCGACGGTGACATCGTGGGTGCTGGTGGGCTGCGCTGTGGTGACTGCGCTGTTCTTTCTGTATCCGGGGGCGATCGTCGCGAGTGCGGATGCGGCGGCGCGGTCGTTGTTTTGAGGCGCCGGGTTTTGAGACGCCGGGTTTTGAGGCGCCGGGTTTTGAGGCGCCGGGTTTTGAGGTGCCGAGTTTTGAGGTGCCGAGTTTTGAGGTGCCGGGAAGAATTGGTCTTTTTTGACAAAACGACCCAACAGGGTTCTGGGACTTTGCCGCGGTGTGTTGGCACCTTCTCAGCCCGTTGATGCACGCCAGCGCGCAGCAGCTTGAGGTTCATCAGAGCCTGGCGTCCAGCAATGATGTGCTGATCGCGCGGGCGCGCGCCGGGGCGCCGGATGGGACGGCGATTCTGGCGCTGAGTCAGACCTCGGGGCGGGGCACGCAGGGGCGGGCATGGACGGCGCCGGCGGGCAATCTGTCGCTCTCTGTGCTGATCCGCACACAGGTTTTGGCGGGGTGGTCGCTGCTGGCGGGGGTGGCGCTGCACGAGACCATCGCCGCGTTGATGCCCGACCCGAGCGGGCTTCGGCTCAAATGGCCGAATGACCTGATGATCGCCGAGGCCAAGTTGGGGGGCATTCTGATCGAGGCGGAGCCGGGCTGGCTGGTGGCCGGCTTCGGCGTGAACCTCGCCCACGCGCCGGCGATCGTGGGGCGTGCCACCATCGCGCTGGCCGACGTTGCCGCAGCGGCCAAGCCGGAGCCGACGGCGCGCGCGCTGCTGGCGCGGCTGTCGCACTGGCGTGCCATTCTCGACGCCCAGGGCATCGCGCCGGTTCGCGCCGCCTGGCTGCGCGCGGGGCCACTGCCGGGCACCGCGCTGCGGGTGAGCCGCGGTGGGGCCATTCTGTCGGGTGATTTCGAGGGGCTGGCCGAGGATGGCGGGCTGATGTTGCGGACCGAGGCTGGGCGGCAGATTATCCATACCGGTGAAATTCTGGCGGGGGCGGCCTGACATGCTGCTGGTGGTGGATGCCGGCAATACCAATGTGGTGTTCGCGGTGCATGATGGCAGCGCCTGGCGTGGCACCTGGCGCATCGCCACCGATCCGCAGCGGACCTCCGACGAATATGCGGTCTGGCTGCTCACCCTGCTCAATCTGGTCGGGCTGAAGCCGGCCGACATCGAGCGGGCGGTGATCGGCACGGTGGTGCCGGTCGCGCTGTATCACCTTCGCCGGCTTTGCCGCGACTGGTTCGCCACCGAGCCGCTGATTGCCCGTGCGCAGCTCGATTGGGGCTTCGACATCCGCATCGACTCGCCGAACGAGGTGGGTGCTGACCGTCTGCTCAACGCGCTGGCGGCGCATGCGCGCTATCGTGGCCCGCTTGTGGTGGTGGATTTTGGCACCGCGACGACATTTGACATCGTTGCCGAGGACGGTGCCTATCTGGGCGGCGTGATCGCGCCGGGGGTGAATCTGTCGCTCGAGGCGCTGCACCGCGCGGCCGCTCGGCTGCCGCGCATCGGCATCGGCCGGCCGCAGACGGTGATCGGGCGTTCCACCATCCCGGCGATGCAATCCGGCATCTTCTGGGGCTATATCGGCATGGTGGAGGGGCTGGTGACGCGGATCTCGGCCGAATTCGCCGGCTCCGCAGGCCTGGTGCCACGCGAGAAGTTGAAAGTGATCGCCACTGGCGGTCTCGCCCCGCTGTTCAGCGAGGGCACCACGATGATCGAGCGGATCGACCCCGATCTCACGCTCGAAGGACTGCGCATGCTGGCGGATCGCAACCCGCGACCCCATCTCAGTCGGGACAGATCCCGACCTTTTGAAAGCGACTGATGACCAATACCCCAAACGACCTCGCCTTCCTGCCATTGGGCGGGACCGGCGAGATCGGCATGAATCTCAACCTCTATCGCCACGACGGCAAATGGCTTGCCATCGATTGCGGCATCGGCTTCGGCGGCTCCGAGCATCCGGAGATCGAGGTGATGATGCCGGACCCGAGCTTCATCGCGGATCGCCGCGACAAGCTGGTGGGGCTGGTGATCACCCATGCGCATGAGGACCATATCGGCGCGGTGGCCTGGCTGTGGCCGCGGCTGCGCTGCCCGGTCTATGCGACGCCGTTTGGCGCGGCGGTGCTGCGCCGCAAGCTCGGCGAGGTCGGGCTGCTGGGCGAGGTGAAGATCCATGTGATCCAGCCCAATGCGAGCTTCAAGGTCGGGCCGTTTGACCTGACCTTCATGGGCGTGACCCACTCGATCCCGCAGGCGCAGGCGCTGGTGATCCGCACCGGCGCGGGCATCGTGCTGCATACCGGCGACTGGAAGCTCGACCCCGACCCGCTGGTGGGACCGCCGACCGATGAGGCCGCCTTCCAGCGCCTGGGTGACGAGGGCGTGCTGGCGATGGTCTGCGACTCGACCAACGCCATGGTGGAGGGCCGTTCGGGCTCGGAGGCCGCGGTGCGGCGCTCGCTGATCGACCTGATTGGCTCGATCAAGACCGGGCGCGTGGCGGTGACCTGCTTCGCGTCGAATGTCGCGCGGGTGGCCTCGGTGGCCTATGCCGCCCAGGTCTCCGGCCGCTCGGTGGCGCTGGTGGGTCGGTCCTTGCGGAATCTGGATGCGGCCGCGCGCGAATGCGGGCTGCTGGACGGGATCGACGAGTTCATCGACGAGGAGGATGCCGGGTCCATCCCCGACGAGAATCTGCTGATGCTGGTGACCGGCAGCCAGGGCGAGCCGCGCAGCGCGTTGGCGCGCATCGCCGGTGACACCCATCCCAACATCGCGCTCGGCGAGGGCGATACCGTGATCTTCAGCAGCCGTGAGATCCCCGGCAATGAGCGGGGCATCGGGCTGGTGCAGGACAATCTCACGCGTCGTGGCGTGCGGGTGATCACCGACGCCGAACATGCGGTGCATGTCAGCGGGCATCCGGCGCGCGAGGAGCTGCGCCGGCTGTATCATCTGGTGCGGCCGAAGATCTCGGTGCCGGTGCATGGCGAGTGGCGCCATCTGACGGCGCATGCGGGCCTGGCGCAGGAATGCGGGGCGAGCCCGATTCTGCTGGAGGATGGCGATATTCTGCAGCTTTCCCCCGGGCGGGTGGAGGTGATCGACAGCGCGCCGGTGGGCCGCCTGGTGGCGGATGGCACGCGGCTGGTGAATGCCGCCGGCGGTGTGATGGCGGCGCGGCGGCGGATGCTGTTCAACGGGCTGGTGATGGGCAGCCTGGCGGTGGATGCGTCCGGCCGGATGGTCGGTCGCCCGGTGGTCTCGGCACCTGGGCTGTTCGAGGAGGACGATCCGGAGCAGCGGCGGATGACCGATGAGTTCGCGCAGTCGCTCTCCGACCTGCCGCCGTCGCTGCGCAAGGACGACGCCGCACTGGCGGAGGCCGCGCGGACCGCGTTGCGCCGCGCGCTGGGGCGGCGGCTGCAGAAGCGGCCGCTGGTGGATGTGCATCTGATCCGGGTGTGATCGCGTGAACCCGGTCACCGGTGGTGTTGTCTTTGTGCTGATCTGGTGGGTGGTGCTGTTCGCGGTGCTGCCCTTCGGGACGCGCCCGGTGGCGGATGCCGATCCGGTGACCGGCTGGCGTGGGGCGCCGGCGCGGCCGCTGCTGCTGCGCAAGGCGATCGCGACGACTCTGATCTCGGCGATTCTCTGGGCGGGGGCGTATGTGGTGATCACCGGGCCTTGGCTGAGCTTCCGTGAGGATGCGGCGCGTGCCTCGATCGCGCCTTCTGCCCGATAATTGGGCGAACGCGCCGGAATGACTCGGCAGGAGCGGGATTTTTCGCCAGACCCGGTCTGAGCGCCGCATTTTTCATCAAAAAAACTTGTTTTTTCCTGGACGGCGATGGGCCATCCCTGGAATCATCATCGGCAGGACGAGGTTGGTTCCTCTTCCTGCCGTGTGACTGGCGTTTCCTCCCCAAACTTGGCTCGCTGACCCGCTGGGGTTGGCGGGCCGTTTCTTTGTTACCGAAATGCTTGCGGTCTGTCACGCTGATTCTGTCGCGTTGACTCCCTTTTTCAGAGATTTTATTGCGCGCCACCATGCTGCGCCGCACAATATCTTGCGTCGTCGCCTGCCTCTGGCCGCGCGGACCTCGCCCGAGTAGGGTCCGCGGGATTCAGTGACACCAGGAGACACGATGCGCCTGTCCCGCAGCTTCATTCCCACCCTCAAGGAAACCCCGGCCGAGGCCACCATCGCCTCGCACCGGCTGATGCTGCGCGCGGGGCTGGTGCGGCAGACGGCGGCCG
>CAIVDX010000225.1 GCA_903904805.1 uncultured Rhodospirillales bacterium | reverse complement strand
TGACGGGTATCGATGTGGTCGTACGAGTGAGGGCACAGCAAGGCCGCGCAATCCCGGCGGTGATTCTCACCGGCGACATTTCGGCGAGCACCTTGCAGACAATCGAGAGCCATCATTTTGTCCATCTGGACAAACCGGTGAAGCTCGCTGAACTGGCAGCGATTATTGAGCGGTTGCTCGCGCCCGCTGAATCAGCGGCGGTGCTGTCGAACCTGGACAGGAACATCATCTTTGTTGTCGATGACGATCCGAATGTGCGCGCGGCGATCCGCGAGGTGCTGGGGGGTGACGGGCAGGATGTGGCCGACTACGCCTCCTGTGAGGCGTTCCTTGCTGCCTATACCCCGCGGCCGAATGCTTGCCTGCTGCTTGACGCCTATCTGCCTGGCATGAGCGGGCTGGAGCTGATGCGTCATCTGTCGGACTCTCACCAGTCTTTGCCAGCGATCATGATCACTGGCAGTTCTGACGTGAGTGTCGCCGTGCGCGCGATGAAGGCGGGTGCGACGGACTTTATCGAGAAGCCTTTTGGTGCGGCCGAGCTGATCGCGTCGGTGCAGCATGCGCTGGCGCTGTCGCATGATACCGGTATGGCTGATGCGATCAGGCTGGATGCCCAGCGACGTATTGGCGAATTGACGCCACGGCAGCGCGAAATCATGGCGATGGTTCTGCTTGGCAACCCCAGCAAGAACATCGCCGCCGACCTGGGCATCAGCCAACGCACGGTGGAAAACCATCGCGCTGAGATGATGCGGCGCACTGGCACAAAGTCGCTCCCTGCGCTCGCGCGTCTGGCGTTGGCGGCGCAGCAGGGCTGAGTGAATCCGCTGGGTATTTTCCGGCGCTGCCAGATATCCGTCTGACAGGCCTAGGGTTCTTTGGGCGCCGGTATGGGCCATGAGATGACGGCATGCGTTAAGCGCAGTGTCATCCAGCGGCCACCCCGCGCCCGCCAAACTCAAGGAGTTCCATCATGTCGGCAACAACCTCACCTCCCACCAGCATTCACCCGGCCGCCGCAGCCCATGTTCAGGCCGCGGCGCATCACGTCGCGGCTGCCAATCTGCATCATGCAGCAGCGCATGAGCATACAGCCGGGAAGCATGGCGACGCCAAGGCGCATGCGACCGACGCGGCCAAACACAGTGAACTTGCCCACAAGGCGACAGCGGCGTCGGCAGTTCACTCGACGAAGTAGTTGGCTGGTCCGGTGGCCGGGATCGCACCCGGCCATCGCGACACCTCACCTCGACCAGGTTGTTTCACGAGAGGACGTTAGAATGGACAAGGATCGTATTGCCGGCTCCGCCAAGGAGATCAAAGGTAACATCAAGCAGGGCCTCGGCAAGCTTGTTGGCGACGCCAAGCTTGTGAGTGACGGCAAGGCCGACAAGGCAGCCGGGATGCTTCAGAACGCCGTCGGCGGCGCCAAGGATATCCTGAAGGAGTAGGTGGCGATGCCGATCCGCCCGACTGCCGGATCGGCGGTCATCCCCATCCGCTCAGTGAGCACACCGGATCGTTCCGCTGGTCAACAAGGATAGCTTCCATGAGTCTTGGCACCATACTGCTTATCATTCTCGTTCTGTTCATGCTTGGTGCACTGCCGACATGGTCTCACAGCGCGAGTTGGGGATACTATCCGGTGAGTGGTCTTGGTGTGCTGCTCATCATCGTCGTCGTTCTGCTGTTGACCGGCAGGCTTTAGGCGTCGGCGCCGCTATCTATCGAAACATCATCGATCAAAGGATCATTGTTATGTTGAACACTGCACGACCGGCTATCATTGCGCTTCTGCTGCTTGCCGCGGTGCCGCTGCTGAGCGGGTGCCACACCACCGCTGGCGTCGGTGAGGATATTTCGAAGACGGGCTCGGCAATTGAGCATAGCGCCAATAAGGCGGCGCCGTGATCTGCGCGGGTGCTGGAACCGGTCGCTGACATGGCGAGCAGCGATGTTTTCGCAATGGACAGATCGCCATTTAATTCATTTCTTCGCGCTGAGATTGGCGTTGAGGCAAATGGATCCAGCCTAACCATGCTCTCCGCGTTGGCGCGGGTCGGAGTGGACCCGTGGTTGGAGGCGGCGGGATATGTGTCGCAACCCCGCGGAGCAAGTCTCCGGCGCCTCTGTGATCTGATTGCGCAGACGGGGCTGCCCGCAATATCCGAACAGGACGCGCCGACGATTGCTGCGCGACTATTCACGCTGCTGCCGTGCCGATCGGAAACGGCAGTTGCGGCGTCGAGCGTGCCTACCCCCCGCGTATGGGTGCTCACCGCCGTATTCTGCGCGATTATGGGCATTGCATTTCTGGCAACGGGCCTTTTGACGCCAGATCTTGGTGCGACGGCTGCATTGGCGGCCAGTGACGTTTCGGCTCCAGACAGGGTGACACGCTGATCTCAGGTGGCAGGCGATGACCGAACCGGCATCAAGCTGCGCTGCGCCATGACCGAGCGGTGTCGGCAGCAGTGAACAGCGCGCTCATTCCTGCTGGTGGACCTGGGAGAGTGCGGCTTTCACGCAACCAATATTGGCAACAATGGAATTGAGTCGAAATTGCACTCCCACAACCAGAGCGCGCAGTCGCAGGAGTTGATCGATGCCGCAAGATACCCGCTCGGCGTTTGAGGCTACAACGGCAGACCGTGCTGCGATGCAGGTCACGCTGATCGGTGGTGGCATTGCATCGCTTGCAGCTGCGGCCTTCTTGATTCGCGACGGTGGTGTTCCGGGACGCAACATCACCGTCCTGGAGGAGACCGACCGGCTCGGCGGCAGCCTGGATGGCGCGGGCAATCCGATCGAGGGGTATGTGCTGCGTGGTGGGCGTATGCTGGAGAGTAAATATCTCTGCACCTTTGCGCTGTTTGACTCCATTCCCGCGCTTGATGGTGCCTGTTCTGTCAGCGCCGAGATCCATGAGTTTAACGCGCGATTCAAGACGTCCTCGATGTCGCGGCTGGTGCGTGATGGCCAGCGGGTGAGCGCACCGGAATTCGGGCTTTCCGAGCGCCATATTTTGGCGATTGAAATGCTCGCGTTCGAACCTGAGATCCTTCTGGGTACCAGCTCAATCACGGACCATTTTGACGACAGCTTCTTTGGCACCAATTTCTGGCTGATGTGGTGTACCACATTCGCCTTTCAGCCCTGGCATAGCGCGGTCGAGTTTCGTCGATACATGCTGCGCTTCGCGCATATGGTGGCCGGCTTCGAGCGGCTGGAGGGCATTTTGCGCACGCCCTATAACCAGTATGACTCGCTGGTACGGCCGATTCATCAATGGTTGGCTGGGCAAGGTGTGACATTCGCGCTGAATACCCGCGTGACCGACCTTGGCTTCAGTGAACGCGCGGGTGGGGTGAGCGTGACCCGCGTCGACACGATCAGCGACGGTGTTGCTGCTCATATTCGGATCGCGCCAGGCGACCTGGTGATGGTCACGTTGGGCTCGATGACGGAGTCGTCCAGCCTTGGGGGCATGGACAGCCCACCTGTCATCAATGGCAAGGATGATGGCGGGGCATGGGCATTGTGGGAACGTATGGCGGCCGGTCGGCCTGCCCTGGGGCATCCTGGTGTATTCTGCAACCATGTCGACGAGTCGCGCTGGACATCGTTCACCGTAACGCTCAGCGATCCGACGCTGCTGCGGATGATTGAGGCCTTCACAGGGAATTGTGCGGGGGAGGGTGGTCTTGTTACGTTCGCCGATTCCGCCTGGCTGGCCTCGATCGTTGTTCCACATCAGCCGCATTTCATTGGCCAGCCCGATGATGTCAGCGTGATTTGGGGGTATGGCCTGTCGGTTGGGAAGGCGGGGAATTTCGTGCACAAGCCGATGGCGCTGTGCAGCGGGCGCGAGATCCTGACCGAGATTCTGGGGCAGCTTGGCATTGTGGTTGAGGCGGAGACGATTTTGCGCCACGCGATCTGCATTCCATGCATGATGCCATTCATTACCAGCCAGTTCTTACGCCGCGCGCCAGGGGATCGGCCGCAGGTGGTGCCGACGGGGGCCTGCAATTTCGCGGTTGTTGGACAGTTCTGCGAGATTGCTGACGATGTGGTGTTTACGGTGGAGTATTCGATCCGCTCTGCGCAGACAGCAGTCTATCAGCTGCTCGCGATCGAACGGACCCCCCCCGTAGTCTATCATGGGAAGTTCGATCCGCGGGTGCTGTTCGCCGCGGTGCGCGCGTTGCACGACATTCGGGAATGAGCGGCGGGCTGTTGGGTCGGCGTCGGTGGCGCCTAAGGCACCAGCACCGCCGCTCCCTCAAAGCGGCCAGCACGCAAATCGGCCAACGCCTGGTTGGCATCTTGCAAGGCGTAGGCGGTGGTCGTGGTGACGATGCCCATTGCGGGCAGTTGGGCGAGGAAACTCATGCCGTCCTCGCGCGTTAGATTCGCCACTGAGACGAGCTGGCGCTCCTCCCATAGGAGCTCATAGGGCATACGGGGGATGTCACTCATGTGGATCCCCGCGCACACCACGCGCCCGCCCTTGCGCACAGACTTCAATGCGGCCGGCACCAAAGCGCCGTCGCTGGCGAAGATGATGGCTGCATCGAGCAGGCGTGGTGCGATTTCGTTGGAGCCACCGGCCCATCGGGCTCCAAGTGAGCGGGCGAATGCCTGCGTGGCGGTGTCGCCAGGTCGGGTGAAGGCGTATACGGCACGCTTCTGCCAGCGCAGCACCTGGGCGATGATATGGCCGGCCGCGCCAAAGCCATAGATGCCGATGGCCTCACCTGGCCCTGCCATTCCGAGCGAACGCCAGCCGATCAGGCCAGCACAAAGCAACGGTGCCACAGACACGTCTGTGCCAGTCTCGCCGAGGGGAAAGGCGAAGCGGGCGTCAGCTATTGTTGCGGTGGCAAAGCCCCCATCACGGGTATAGCCCGTGAACAAGGGATGGTCGCAGAGATTTTCCTTTTGGGCGCGACAATAGGGGCAGACCCCGCAGGTATGCCCGAGCCAGGGTATGCCGACGCGTTCCCCGATGGTAAGATCTGTGACGCCGGCGCCGAGTTCATCGATGCGGCCGACGATCTCGTGCCCGGGGATGATGGGGACCTGCGGCTCGGTGAGTTCGCCATCAACCACATGTAGATCGGTGCGGCACACACCACATGCCGTGACGCGGACGCGGATCTCGCCGGGGCCAGGGTGGCGCTCGGGCAACTCGGCCCAGACCAGGGGTTGGCCGATCTTACGAAGGATCATTGCCTGCATTGGTGGACGGCCATCCTGAGTGAAGGCAGATAGGGTGTGTGACCGGCGCCGTCACGGTGTTATTGGCTTGGCCCTGAGCGCCGGTCCGCGGCGCGGTTGCGCCGCGGCTTATGATTGTGCACTGGAACTGACGGCGTGCGATGTCTGCGCCGTGACGCCAGTGTGGTGTTAGTAGATGCCGATGCTGACGCCACCCATCCGCATGCCGAACTGCGGTCCGTAGACCAATGGTGGCGGATAGTAATAGGGCCGCGCATAGACGACCGGCGGCGGTGCGTAATAGCCGCCTCCCCAACCGCGGTGGTTTTCCCCGTGGTCGTCGCCGCCGCCGCGATGGCCATATTGCTGTCCGTGGTGCTGCTGTGCGGTCGCGATGGTGGTGAGGCTCGCCAGCGCGAGAGCCGCCGATAGTGTGATCGTCGCAACTCTGCGTTTGGCAGAGCCGCCATGTCGTTGTGGTTTCATTTCGGTATCCTCGAAAAGGAGGGGCCTATGTCGGCGGGCATGTGCACGCCGCGTTAGCCGTGGCGAGGCTTCGCATTGTCGTTCGGACCACGAAACACGCGATCGGCGACCAGTTTCTGCGGAGCCGGCATCTGCCCGTACAGCGTATCAAATGCGGAGGTGAGATTCTTCAGCCCGTCAAGGTGAAGCTGCATGTGGTCCTGGTAATTCTGCAGATGCTGCATGGCGGTGACGCTTGCGGGTGGGACGGCAGTGCGGTCTGATTGCAACTTCAGCTGGGCCGACTCATTGTCGCGCATCACCTGAGCGACTTTCTGCCACGCGGCGTCTTCGGCCGAGGTGATTTGCAACGAGGCATGCAGCGCGTCGATACGTTGCTCAATGCTCTCGCCGCGCCGATCGGCAGGCTTGTGTTTGGCCATCGCGTGTTTGGCCGCGGGGGCGGGTTCGGCGGCTTCGGTCTGTGCTTGCGCGGGCGCTGACACTGCCAGCAGTGGCATCGACAGGAGTGCCGCGGCAAACAGCACGGGTAGGGCGCGCGGAACGGTGATGCAGGGCATGTGGGATCCTTTCTGGATCTGCGGGTGGCCGGTGGAAGGCCGATCACCACATCTCACACTCGCGCTGGAAGGCCGGCGGCGGCAGGATCGGAAACTACCCAACGCTCATTGTGTTCCGCCGATCGCGGGCGATTTTTGATTGGAAAAGTTCGTCTTTGTTCAGAGTAGTTTCCGATTCTGTGCGCGCGTGCGGGGACCTCGCATAGTAGGCTGGCATGCATGCCCGCATGCGGGGAGCAAGATGATGCCTGGTGCGAAGTGGATTTTTCCGGTGGTGCTTTTGGCGCTCGGCGCCTGTGGGCATGACCCGGGTGAGCGCGCACTCACCGGTGGTGGCATCGGAGCCGGCGTTGGGCTGGTCGGTGGTGCCTTGATGGGGGCCCCGCTGGAAGGTGCGCTGATCGGTGGCGCGGTGGGTGCCGGCACAGGAGCGCTCACCTCACCCCGCCAGATCAATCTCGATCGCTGATGCCAGCTAGTCCGTTGTTGGCCGATCGCGTGTTTGACTGGAGGCAAAACCGCATCGCAAGGCTGGCGGTTCTCGCCTTTGGAATTGCGTTATCAGGTGGCGCTGCGGTTGCCGGTGACGATCTGCCGAGTGACGCAGATGCAATCTGGACGGTGCGGGTAGAGAACGATTCCATCAGCACATTTCCGCATGGGTCTGACCAGAACTACACCGCCGGGCAGCAATTCGGGTGGACATCGGGGCTCAACGCCGTGCCGGATGTTGTCGCATCCGTTGCGGACTCGATCTGGGGCGACGGCGGCGTTCGGCTGGGCCTTGGTCTGACGCAGCAGATCTATACGCCGGTCGATAAGGTGCGAGCGGTGCCCAATCCGCTCGACCGGCCCTACGCGGGCTATCTCGCGGCGACCGGATCGCTGATGCATGACGGCGCGAATGCGCGCGATCTGATCGCGCTCAGCCTGGGCGTGATCGGTCCGCTCGCGCAGGGTGAGCGCGCGCAGAATGGCGTGCATGGGCTGATCCGCGACGCCAAGGCGCAGGGGTGGTCGTATCAGCTGCCGAACGAGGCAGCGGTTGAGGTATTCGGCCAGCGCACCTGGCGCATTCCGGTTGGACAGATGGCTGGGTTGGAGAGTGATGCGCTGCCAGCGCTGGCGCTCGGTCTGGGCACAGTGCGTGATTACGCGCAGGCGGCCCTCGTTCTGCGTGTCGGCCAGGGCCTGGATGTGGATTACGGGGCCTCGCGTATTCGCCCGGGGATCAGCGGCGGTGACGCATTCGCTGATCGCGATGCGATATCCTGGTACGGGTTCGTTGGTGTGAACGGGCAGGCAGTGGCGCGCGATGCGTTCCTGGATGGGGATCTGTTCACCGCGTCCGCGCATGTGCGGCGTAATCCGCTGGTGGGCGAGGGTGAGGTGGGGCTGGCGGTGATCTGGCGCGGCATGCGGCTGTCCTATGTGCAGACCTGGCAGACCGCGGAGTTTCGCCATCAGTCGCCGGCTTATTTCAGCTTCGGTTCAGTGGCGTTGTCTGTGCGGTTCTGAACCGGGATGGGCGGTGCGGGCTCCAGCCGCAGGACCGTGCGCAGTGCCACGAGATCGTGGGCAGTGGCGGCGTCGAGCCGCTCCATCTGCTTGTTGCAGGCATCAAACAATACCGCGCGATCGCCAATGTCCGCAGCCCGCACGGCGGTTTCCAGATTGGAGTAGATCTCCGAGGCGACGGCGAGCGCGGCGGGGAAGCGGGAGAATTCGACCATCGCCGGAGCGCTGCCGAGGGACTGGATTGGAAAAGCGGTCAACATATGTTGGGTGGTCAGCAGCGAGCGGCTGGCGGAGACGCGGGCGACGCGACCACGCCACGCCTCGTCTTTGAGTGCGACGTGCAGATCGGTGATCTGTGTGGCGGCTAGGATCGCCAGATTGAGCGCGGCAGTGCTTGTCGCCAGTGCGATGCGGGCATCCTTGTTGGCGGCAAGGGCTTCGGCGTGCTCCTCGCGGCGAAGCGCGGCCCGCGAGCCGCTGGCTGCGACCCAGCCGGTGCCGATCACCGCGGCGATCGCGCCGATCGCCTCAACCCAGGCGGCCCATTGGCTGGACAGCGATTCGGCGCTTACCAAGGCGGCGCGTCGTTGTGGTGCACTGAGAGGCTTTGCCTCACGTGCTGGTGGCGGCGAGCAGCATGTCCGACGCGCTTTGCTGTTCCAGCGTGGGGTAGTCGGTATAGCCATGGGCGCCGCCGCCGTAGAAGGTTGATTGCGCCAACAGGGGATTGAGCTTGGCGTTCTGCTCGAGGCGGGCGACGAGGTCCGGGTTGGCGATGTAGGCACGTCCGAACGCGACGAAATCGGCGTGACCGCTGGCGACGGCGTCGATCGCCATCGCACGATCATAGCCGTTATTGACGATCCATGCGTTGTCGAAACAGGCGCGCAAGGCGGCGTAGTCGAAGGCGATGCTGTCACGCGCGCCGCCGGTTTCGCCCTCAACGCAATGTATGTAGGCGAGGCCGAGCGGATTGATGCCGGTGACGACGTGCTCGAACAAAGCCTGCGGGCAGCTGTCGTGCGAGTCGCCGGCGGTGGAAACAGGCGAGATGCGCACGCCAACGCGCGCCGCGCCGATTGCGCCGGCGCAGGCAATGGCGACCTCGAACAGCAGACGGCAGCGATTGGCGATCGGGCCGCCATAATCGTCGGTGCGATGATTGCTGCCGTCGCGCAGGAAGGCGTCGAGCAGATAGCCGTGCGCGGCGTGCAGTTCCACGCCGTCAAAGCCGGCATCGATGGCACGGGTACTGGCGAAGCGGAAATCCTCGATGATGCAGCGGATTTCTTCAAGCGTGAGCGCGCGCGGCATTGACACATCGACGAATCCGCCATCGGCGATGAAGGTCTTGCTGTTGGCGCGGATGGCCGATGGGCCCACAGGGGCTGCGCCATAGGCCTGGAAGCTGGTGTGGGAGATGCGGCCGGTGTGCCAGAGCTGCACCACGATGCTGCCGCCCTTGGCGTGCACGGCGTCGGTGACGCGCTTCCAGCCGGCGACCTGGTTGTCGGTGTAGCAGCCCGGTGTGAAAGCGTAGCCCTGAGCGGACGCCGAGATCTGTGTGGCCTCCGTAATGATCAGGCCGGCGGTGGCGCGTTGGGCGTAATAGGTGAGCGCGAGAGGGCCCGGCACCAGGCCGGGGCCGGCGCGGTTGCGGGTGAGCGGGGCCATGACGATGCGGTTCAACGCGGATAATGCGCCCGCATGAGCGGGTTCGAACAGTGCATTGGCAGATCTGCTCTGGAGTTCGTGGATCATCATGCTCTCCGGATGCCGCTCTGGCCGACATGGCCGGTGACATTCGAGCAGGCTTATCAGCCGGTGGTCGGTGCGGGCAGCTGTGGAAACTGCTCAGGGCGATTCTATTTGGGCAGGAAATTGTCCTGATAGGCGCTCGACAGATTGGGCTCGCTGTCGAGCAGGCCGGATTGCACCAGAGCGCGCGCGATGGCGGCGAG
>CAIVDX010000224.1 GCA_903904805.1 uncultured Rhodospirillales bacterium | reverse complement strand
GCATCGCCATCGCCAACGAGAACATCGCCGCCATCAACCGCATCCTGGAAGTGGTGCAGCTGCGGGTGAAGGCGGGCTCGGTCTCGCTGCTCGACCTGACGCGCGAACAGGCGCAGCTGGAACAGGTGCAGGCGTCGTTGCCCGGGCTGCAGACCCAGGAGAGGCAGACGCTGCATGCCCTGGCCGTGCTGCTGGGCCGCCCGCCCGAAGGGCTGGACGTGGCGGGGATCAATCTGGACGGCATCGCCGCGCCGAAAGTATCACCCGGTCTGCCGGCCGAGCTGCTGTTGCGCCGCCCCGATATCGCGCAGGCCGAGGCCGACCTGGCCTCCGCCCATGCCAGCGTCGATACAGCGCGGGCCGCCTTCTTTCCCAACATCGGTCTCAGCGCCAGTGGCGGCTTCGCAAGCGCGGCCATCAGCACGCTGCTGAACGGCAGCAGTTTCGGCGCCAGCTATGGCGCCAGCCTGCTGCAGAGCATCTTCGACGGCGGCACGCTGGCGGGGCAAAGCGACCTCGCCAAGGCGACCGAGCGCGAATATCTTGCCAATTACCAGGGCGCCGCGCTGCGCGCCTATGCCGATGTCGAGAACGCCCTGACCGAATATGCCAACACGGGCCAGTCCGAACTGCATTTGCGCCGCCTGATCGAAGCGGCCAGCCAGGCGTTCGAGATTTCGCAGCTTCAATACCGCCAGGGCGCGGTGAATGCCGACCTGCTGACGGTGTTGCAGGCGCAGCAGACATTGTTCCAGGCCCAGGACGCGCTGGTGCAGGTCATGCTCGCCAACCGCGAGGCGGCGGTGCACCTGTTTGAAGCACTGGGCGGCGGCTGGCAGGAAGCCCCGGAAGACCGGACGCAGACGGCGGCATCCACGCCATAGCTCTTTCTCCTTTCGCGGGTGGCAGGCCGGGCTAACAACCTGTCGCGGCGGGCAAAAAACCACGAATGTACGCTGGCGTACATTTTTTTCCGATGCCCGGGCCGTTCCCGGTGATAGGAGAGTGACGGGCATCTGTCGGGTTCATTTCTTGAAAGCAAAGCAGCATCCGGAGGAAGAGGCGCGGCTGGCGGCGCTGCGGTCCTACGGCATTCTCGATACTCAGACCGAAACCGAGTTCGACGAGATCACGCGCGTGGTCGCGGAAATCTGCGGCATGCCGGTGTCGCTGATCAGCCTGGTCGATACCAACCGCCAATGGTTCAAGGCCCGCACCGGCACCGACCTCACCGAGACGCCGCTGGAAATGAGCGTCTGCGCCCATGGCATCCTGCAGCCCGACCTGCTGGAAATCGAAGACATGACCCGCGATGTCCGCACCATCGACAACCCGCTGGTGACCGGCGAACCGCATGCGCGATTTTATGCGGGGGCGGCGCTGACCAATGATGATGGCGTTCCGCTGGGCATGCTGTGCGTGCTGGATACCCAGCCGCGCAAGCTGACTCCGGCGCAGCGCGACCTGCTGCAGATCATGGCCAAGCTGGTGCTCCGCCAGATGGAATTGCGCAAGGTGCTGCGCGCCGAGCAGGCGGCGCATGTGCAGGTGCAGGAAATCCTGGCCAAGGCCAACGCCCTGCTGGAGCGCAACGACACGCTGCGCCGCGAGATCGATCATCGGGTGAAGAACTCGCTGGCGCAGGTGGCAGGTTTCTTGCGACTGCAGGAGCGCGTCAACAAGGACGAACCGCTGGTGGCCGGGCCGCTGGCCGAAGCGCGCAACCGGGTGATGACGGTGG
>CAIVDX010000223.1 GCA_903904805.1 uncultured Rhodospirillales bacterium | reverse complement strand
GCCGACTGCACCGCAATTATCACGGGCCGCTGCATACCGGTTTCGCGCAGATCCTGTTCGAGGACCCGGCCCTCGCGCCGCTCAATGCGTTCGCCGAGGCGGTGGCGTGATGCGCACGCTGTATCTGCTGCCCGGGTTGCTGTGCGATGCGGCGACGTTCGCGCCGCAGCTGGAGGCGCTGCGCGGCGCGTATGATGTGCGGGTGCCGGACTTCTTTGGCTTTGACTCCATCCCGGCGATGGCGGCCTCGGTGCTGCTGGGCGCGCCGGAGCGCTTCGCGGTGCTCGGCTTCTCGATGGGCGGGCGGGTGGCGCTTGAGGTGTTGCGCCAGGCGCCGGAGCGGGTGACGCATCTGGGGCTGCTGGCGACCGGCGCGCATCCGCGGGCCGAGGGTGAGGAAGGGCCCCGCAAGGTTCTCACCGATCTGTCCGCCGCGCAGGGGATGGCGGCGCTGGCCGCGCGCTGGCTGCCGCCGATGCTGAGCGAGGCGAGTGCGGCCGATCCGCTGATCATGGGCATCGCCACGGCGATGGTGTGCCGGGCCACGCCGGAGATCCATGCGCGCCAGATCCGCGCCCTGCTGAACCGGCCGGATGCCTCGGTGCAGCTGTCCTCGATCAGCGTGCCGACGCTGGTGGTGGCGGGCGAGAAGGATCGCTGGGCGACGCCGGCGCAGCACGAAAAGCTGGCCGCGGCGATCCCGGGCGCGGTGCTGAAGGTGATCGAGGGGTCCGGCCATTTCGTGCCGCTGGAGGCGCCGGCACCGTTCACCGCCGCACTGCGGGACTGGCTTGCCGAGTGAGCGCTGCATTAGATTGACATTCGGCGCGGTCGGGCCGACCTTTCGGCCATCCGAGGGGGGTCCCGACAAGGGGCTGAGAGGCTGATCGCCGCAAGGCAGCGCAGCGACCCTGAAACCTGATCCGGGTCATGCCGGCGGAGGGACGGGCCGGGCGACATCCTCCCCGCATCCGTCTCCCGCCAAAGGGAGAGCGTAGATGACATACCAGCAGAAGCCGTCCGCCGTGACGACCGGCCCGATCGCCGGGTCGCGCAAGATCTATATCCCCGCCGAAGGGCGCGAGGATATCCGCGTGCCGTTCCGCGAGGTGGAGCTGGCGGCGAGCGCGAACGAGGCGCCGTTCCGGCTGTATGACACCTCCGGCCCCTACACCGATCCGTCGGTCACAATCGATCTGGAGGCGGGCCTGGCGCCGGTGCGCGCGCCCTGGATCGCCAAGCGTGGCTTCACGGCGATCGCGCCGCGGGAGGTGAAGCCGGAAGACAACGGCAACGTGTCGGCCGACAAGATCGTGCCGGGCTGCCCCGCCGCGCCGCAGGTGCTGGCCGGCAAGGATGGGCAGCTGGTGACGCAGTATGAATTTGCCCGCGCGGGGATCATCACCGAGGAGATGATCTATGTGGCGCACCGCGAGAATCTCGGCCGTGCCAAGGCCGCCGAGGGGGCCGCGGCGCGGCGGGCGGATGGCGAGGATTTCGGCGCGGAGATTCCGGAATTCATCACGCCGGAATTCGTGCGCAGCGAGATCGCCTGCGGGCGGGCGATCATTCCGGCGAACATCAATCACCCCGAGCTGGAGCCGGTGATCATCGGGCGCAACTTCCTGGTGAAGATCAACGCCAATATCGGCAACTCGGCGGTGACGTCGGGCGTCGCGGAAGAAGTGGAGAAACTGGTGTGGGCGACCCGTTGGGGCGGCGACACGGTGATGGACCTGTCCACCGGCCGCAACATCCACAACATCCGTAGCTGGATCATGCGGAACTCGGCCGTGCCGATCGGGACCGTGCCGATCTATCAGGCGCTGGAGAAGGTGAACGGCAAGGCCGAGGACCTGACCTGGGAGATTTTCCGCGACACGCTGATTGAGCAGGCCGAGCAGGGGGTGGATTACTTCACCATCCATGCCGGGGTGCGGCTGAAGTCCATCCCGCTGACGGCCAAGCGCGTCACCGGCATCGTCAGCCGCGGCGGATCGATCATGGCGAAATGGTGCCTCGCGCATCATAAGGAGAGCTTCCTCTACGAAAGGTTCGAGGAAATCTGCGAGATCATGAAAGCCTATGACG
>CAIVDX010000222.1 GCA_903904805.1 uncultured Rhodospirillales bacterium | reverse complement strand
GTCAAGCGGATCATCGAACGGCATGGCGGCCGGGTGTGGGCGGAAAGCGCCGTCAATGCCGGCACTACGGTCTATTTCACGCTCGGCGCCGCGGCCTGAGCACGGCGGGCTCAAGTTTCGCGTCGAGGCGTCGTTAATAAAATATTAACAAGGTTTGTCACAAAAATTGTCCATAATTGGCCTTGGAAAAAAGCATGGGGGCTTTTTTCGCAGGTCTCGTGTCTGACACCCGTCGGACCTTGTTGTCGTGATTGTCTTAAGACTGCCTCAGAGTGCATCTGAGAGGATCGTCTTGTGCTTCCTCCCCCCGCCTGTAGTGTGTTTTTTGATCGTGTGTTTGGAGATTTGAATGAAGGACTGTATCGCCCGGCTAGCGGCTATTGTCGTCGTTATCACGTTGGGGCTCAGCGCTCGAGCCGCGGTGGCTGAGGCTGAATTAAGCTTTGCCATCGTGCCGCAGTTTCCAGCACTGGATATACACCGCACCTGGTCACCCATTGCCAAAGCGCTGGAGGGCAGCCTGGGCCAACCGGTGCAGTTGAAAATATATCCGTCGATCCCGGAGTTTGAGAAGGATTTTCTCGCTGGCGTTCCTGACCTCCTTTATCTAAACCCGTATCACATGGTGCTGGCCCATCGTGCGCGCGGTTACCTGCCACTGGTGCGCGATAGTGCGGAACAACTCTCCGGCATACTCGTCGTGCAGGCGGCGTCGAAAATCACCACACTGAATGAGCTGCAGGGACTACAGATCGCCTTCCCGGCGCCGAACGCGTTCGGTGCCTCGCTGTTGCTGCGCGCGCTCCTGGCCGATCAGCACAAGCTGGGCATCACGCCAAAATATGTGCAGACCCACAGCAACGCCTATCGCTATGTGGCGCGCGGCGAGGTTGCCGCCGCGGGTGGTATCCGTGCCACGCTGGAGCATGAGCCGGAGGATTTACGCAACCGTTTGCGCATCTTGTATGAAACGCCGAGTTTTCCCTCGCATCCGGTGGCCGCGCATCCGCGTTTGAAACCCGAACTGCGCGAGAAAATCACACGAGCGCTGTTGAAAATCGCTGAAACCGCCGAAGGTCGGCAGTGGCTGGCCACCGTCGAGCTGACTGCACCGGTGGCGGCGGATTACCGCCGCGATTACGCGCCGCTGGAAAAACTAAACCTCGACCGTCACGTCGTGATCCCTAAATGAAGCGATTGCAGGACGCCCGCACGCGGGTGCTGCCGCGACGCCTGATGCATCAGGTGCTGGGGTTGGCTGCGCTGGTCATCATCATCTCCGGCACCCTCTACAGCGTGATTGCCGCGCGGCGCATTGATGAGATGGGCCGTCTTTTGCTGGAAAACCAGGCCGCCGGTCTGGCCTATAGCGTCGCCAGTGGCGGGGCTTTACATCTGGTGAATGGTGATCCGGCGGGTTTGGAGCGCTTGCTGTTGAAAAGTGCCGCTTATCCGGGCGTCCGCACGATTACGGTGGCCAATGCCGAGGGACGCGTTGCCGCCGCCGTAAAACAGGATCGACTCGGCACACCAGTCGCCGATTTTGATCTGCAGGCAATGCCGGTGCCCAGCGAGGCAGCGCTGCAACAACCCGCGCGCGTCCTACTTGCAGGGGAGCCGGTCATCGAGGCTTATGCCACGGTAGAAAACGGCACGCGGCTGGGTTGGGTGCGCGTGACTGTCGGCGTTGAACGCGCAGCCATGGTCAGTGCCAATGCGCGTCGCGACACGCTCATTGGCGTGCTGTGCATTTCGCTACTGACGCTGGCGGTACTCTACGCATTTTTTGTGCGTGCCCTGCAACCGCTGGCGCGCTGTATCGAATTTGCCGGACGCCTCGGCCATTCGCTGGGCGAGACGCTGCAATTGCGTCATGCCACGGTCGAATCCGAGGCCCTGGGGCAGGCGCTCAATGCCGCCTCGCGCGAACTCGATGGTCGGATGACCGCTCTCGCCCTGAGCGAGGGGCGCTTGCGGCAGATCTTGAACACCTCGATGGACGGGGTGGTCTGCATGGATGGTGAGGGCTTGGTTACCGACTGGAGCCAGGGTGCAGAGCAGATCTTTGGCTATACGGCGGGGCAGGCCTGCGGCCGGGTGCTCGCCGAGTTGATTATTCCTCGCGCATTGCGCCAGGCCCACGCCGACGGGATGCAACGTTTTGTGCGGACTGGTCATGCCAGAGTCGTTGGCAAGCGTATCGAGATCAGTGCCTTGCACGCGAACGGCGCGGAGTTCGAAATTGAATTATCGATCGCCCATATTCATCGTGACGGCAAGGATTTTTTTAATGCGTTTGTTCGTGATATCAGCGAACGCAAACGCGGCGAGGCGACGCTGCGGCAATTCAAGGCGCTGGTCAATGCCAGTGACGATGCCATTATCAGTAAGAGCCTGGACGGCACAGTTCTCAGTTGGAACCCTGGCGCGGAGCGCCTGTTCGGATATGCCGCCGAGAGCATGATCGGCAAATCGATCAGGTTGATCGTGCCAGACGAACGCCAGCCTGAGATGGCCGCCATGATAGACGCCTTGATTGAGGGGGCCAAAGTGGCTAGCGCGGAAACCGTGCGTCTACACCGCGATGGCCACCTGATCGATATATCGAGCACGCTGTCACCGATTCTGGATGAGACAGGAAAGCTGATTGGTGTTTCGGAGATTGTGCGCAACATCACTGAACGCAAGGCGGCGCGGGCGGCGCAGATGGCACTCGAGGGACAATTACGCGAATCCCAGAAAATGGAGGCCATCGGCACGCTGGCAGGCGGTATCGCGCATGATTTCAACAATATCCTCGCCACCATTCTTGGAAATGCAGAGCTGGCCATCGAGGATGCCGCAGCGAACCCACAAGGGGTACGCGAAAGCGTCGAGGAGATACTCAAGGCCGGCCGTCGCGGTCGCGACGTGGTGCAGCAGATACTCTCCTTCAGCCGGCGTCAACCAACCGCGCGTAAACCGGTCAGGCTGGATGCGGTGGTCGCTGAATGTGCGCGATTATTGCGCGCCTCGATTCCCGCCCGCGTGGTGCTGGATGTGCATTGTGCCGACGCAGTGCCTGCGGCGCTGGCCGATGTCACGCAGATCCAGCAAGTGCTGATTAATCTGGCGACGAACGCGATGCTGGCGATGCAGGGCGGTGCCGGGCGCGTTGAGATGCGGCTCGATACGGTGGTGTTGGATGCAGCGAGCATTGGCAGCCAGTCCCAACTCGCTGCGTTGAACGCGCGACATCCGGGGCGCATTATCCGTTTATCGGTGCGCGATAATGGCGTGGGCATGGCACCAGAGATACTCGCCAAGATCTTTGAGCCTTTCTTTACCACCCGACGGGCTGGCGAAGGAACGGGCCTCGGCTTGTCGGTGGTGCACGGCATCGTGCAGACCCACGAAGGGGCGATCACGGTCGAGAGCACGCCGGGCCAGGGCACGACTTTTACCGTGTATCTGCCCCCCGATCCCAACGCTGCGGCTGCGCTGTCACCGCCTGCCATCCAGGCAACGCCTCTGCGGGACGAGGGCGCCGGCCGCCATATTCTCTATCTCGATGATGAAGAGGCGCTGGTCTTTCTGGTCAAACGCCTGCTGGAACGACGTGGTTATCGAGTCAGCGGATATTCGAACCAAAACGAGGCGCTGGCTGCTTTGAGTGCGGCACCTGACAGTTTCGATATGGTGGTCACCGATTACAACATGCCGGGTATGTCAGGCCTGGATGTGGCCCACGAGGTGCGGGCACTGCGGCCCGGACTTCCAGTGGTCATTGAGACCGGCTTTGTCGAGGAAGACCTGCTGCGGCAGGCCGCGCTGGCTGGAGTCTCCGAGGTGATCTTCAAGGCCAGCGAGGTGGATGCCTTGTGCGAAACCCTGGTGCGGGTGCTCAAGGCGGTTGATGCGAAAAGACAGGCGCATTAGAACCTGCCTGGCGGTGCCGCCTGGACCTGAGGCGGCCGGGCCTTGCGATTCAGCCCAGTGTGAAATAAAAGGTGGTGCGGACATCAGGCACTGAATCCGCCCAGACCTTGCCGTGGTGCCGTTCGATGATGGCACGCACAGTCGCCAGGCCGATGCCGATGCCGTCAAATTGGGAGACGGCGTGCAGACGCTGGAAAGGGCGGAATAGCTTGCTGACGTAGGCCATGTTGAAACCCGCCCCATTGTCGCGCACGTAATAAGAGCGTTGCCCGTCTTCTTCGTGGCAGCCAAATTCAATCACCGGTGTGGCGTTCTTCGCGCTGTATTTGCAGGCGTTGGAGAGCAGATTTTGCAGCACCAGGCGGATTAGTGCCGGATCGGCATTTCCCTCTATCCCCGGCTGTATCCTGATCACCGCCTTGTCGCTCAATGGCATCGTCTGCAGTAAGGCCTCGCAGATGTCGTCCGCCATCACGCTCAAATTAACGGTTATTCGCTTCAAAGGGGTCTGGCCGGCATTGGCGATGCCGAGCAAGCCCTCAATTTGCGCCACCATGGTTTTTCCGGCAGCGGCAATCCGCTCGACGTAATCGAGCGTCTCGGGTAGCAGCTGTTTTTGAAAGCGGCTCAGCAGAATCTGCGAGTAACTGACAATCAGCCGCAACGGCGCCCGTAAATCATGGGCCACGGTATAGTTATACGATTCGAGCCGTTCATTGGCGACCCGCAGGGCTTCAGTGCGTTGCGTGATGCGTTTTTCCAATGAAACGTTCAATTCTTTTAACTGTTCGCTGGCGAGAATTTGTTGATTCTGCGAGGCCAGCAGACTGGCCGCCATTTTTTCATTGCGTAGATTCAACATCCTGGTCTCAAGCAATTGTTGTTCGCGCATGCGGGC
>CAIVDX010000221.1 GCA_903904805.1 uncultured Rhodospirillales bacterium | reverse complement strand
TCATCGCCCGCATGGCCCGCGAGCGCGGCATTCTGACTGTCGGCGTTGTCACCCAGCCGTTCAATTTCGAGGGCGTGCGCCGCACCAAGGCCGCCGAGTCCGGGATCGCCGACCTGCAGCAATTCGTCGACACGCTGATCGTCATCCCCAACCAGAACCTTTTCCGCATGGCCAATGAGCGGACCGGCTGGAAAGAGGCGTTCAAGATGGCCGACCATGTGCTTTACATGGGCGTGCGCGGTGTGACCGACCTGATGATGTCGCCCGGCCTGGTGAATCTCGATTTCGCCGACATCCGTACCGTGATGGCCGAGATGGGCAAGGCGATGATGGGCACCGGCGAGGCCGAGGGCGAGAACCGCGCCATCCGCGCCGCCGAGGCCGCTATCAGCAATCCGCTGCTGGAAGACACCAACATGCAGGGTGCCCGCGGCCTGCTGATCAACATCACCGGCGGCGAGGACATGACGCTGTTCGAGGTCGATGAGGCCGCCAATCGCATCCGCGAGGAAGTTGCCGAGGATGCCAACATCATCTTCGGTTCGGCAATCGATGAGAGCCTCTCGGGTCGCATCCGCGTTTCGGTGGTGGCCACCGGCATTGATAGCCAGGCCCAGCCGCAGAGCGAACTGCCGCTGGCCGCGCAGCCGGGCGAGCGCCCGCGCATGGTCGTGGTCGGCGGTGCGCAGGCCCCGCTCGCCGCGAACCAGCCCGCACAGCAGCAACAGCCGCTGCAGCAGACCGGCACCGGTGGCTTCGTGCCCGGCGGCGTGCCGCCCTCGTTCACCCCACCGCACTTTACCCCGGCCAGCTTTGTCCCTGCCGAGCAGAATTATGCGCCGGCCGCATTGCCGGGACGCCCGGCAATGATCGAGACGCTGCTGGAGGCACAGCCTGCCTACGCGCCGCAACCCGCCCCGCCCGAGCGTGCGGCGCCGACAATGCGGGTGGTGGAGCCGCCCGCCCCGCGTCCGGCAGCACCGGCACGCAGCCTGTTCGCCTCGATGACCGGTGCATTTCGCCGTCAGCCCCCCGCACCGCTGCCGGTCGAGCCGCCGCGGACCGAGCCGCAGTTCGAGGCGGAGCAGCCGGCCAGCCAGCGCGCCGCCGAGGAAATGGGTCTGGAAATCCCGGCATTTCTGCGCCGGCAACAATCGCCCTGATACGAGATCTTGGTGCACTGCGGCATGATGGCCCAATTCATTGTGTCGCAGTGTAACATTCTCCTCTGATAAAAGACGATAAATCAGTGACTTAGACGGTAATAATCAGAAATAAAGCTTGAATTGGCGGCGCGGAGAAACCTGCATAGGTTGCCCTCGCCGCCATCTTTTTGTCGCGGTGGTCACCTATCGGTGATCGACGCAACCGGACACCGCGCCAGCCCAATGGCGCAGCCCAATGTCCGGACTGGCAAAAAGGCAGAGACGACGAATGGATGGCATGTTGATGGATCGTGGAATGAGCGCAGCGCTCGGATCAGGGATTGATCCGCTGCGGCAGGCCACGCTCGCCACGCGCATCAGCTGCGTCGGCGTCGGTGTGCATTCGGGCCATCGTGTTGCGCTGGCCATCGCCCCGGCCGAGCCCAACACCGGCATCGTCTTCCGCCGCACTGACACCGGCGCGGAGATCGCGGGCAGCTGGAACAACGTGATCGACACCCGCCTGTGCACCGTGCTGGGCGAGGTCGGCCGTTCGGATTCGCGCGTTTCCACCGTCGAGCATCTGATGGCCGCGTTCGTCGCCGCCGGCATCGACAATGCCATCGTCGAGGTCGATGGACCTGAAATCCCGATTCTGGATGGCTCCGCCGAGCCTTTCCTGTTCCTGCTGGATTGCGCTGGCCGCCTCGAACAGACCGCCCTCCGCAGCGTGTTCGAAGTGCGTAGCACCATCCGTGTCGAATCCGCTGACGGCTTCGCCGAGCTGCGTCCACTCAGCAACGCGCGCCCTGGTCCCTATCTGGACGGCGCGATCTCGATCGATTTCGCGGCGCCGGCCATCGGCCGCCAGGCGCTTAGCCTTTCGTTGACCCCCGCCGCGGTCCGCCGCGAGTTGGTCGCCGCACGCACCTTCGCCCAGGCTGCCGAGGTCGCTCAGTTGCAGGCCGCCGGCCTGGCGCGTGGCGGCAGCCTGGAGAACGCCATCGTCGTCGACCACGCCCGCATCCTCAACCCGCTCGGGCTGCGCGCGCCGGACGAGTTCGTGCGCCACAAGTTGCTGGACGCGGTGGGTGATCTGGCCCTCGCGGGCGGGGCACTGCGGGCGCGCTATGTTGCGCATCGGCCGGGCCATGCGCTGAACAATCAGCTTTTGCGGGCGTTGTTCGCATCTGATGCGCTGCGTGTCACCACGCCTGTCGAGGCGGCAATCGCGGCCTGAAAGCCGAGAAAGCAAGCGCCTCCTTGGTGAAAAAAAGAGGCGAAAGACTTTCGAACCCTTGGCTCTTCGGCAGCGCCATCGGGGCACTCCCAACGGCGCTGCCTCCATGCTATCAGGCGGGCCATGATGCAGTCGCTCAAGAAAACCGCCGCTCTCCTGCTGTGCTTGGCCGCCCTCTCGGGCTGCAGCACCTTGCAGTCTCTTAATCCCTGGAACGGCGATGACGACGCTCTGAAGGAGCACATCGACCTGTCGAAGATTCCGCCGGAGCAGCTTTACTCCAACGGGATCGACGCGATGAACCAGAAGCGGTTCCCAGCGGCGGTGCGCCAGTTCGACGCGGTGGAACAGTATTATCCCTACTCATCCTGGGCGACCAACGCGCAGCTGATGCATGGCTATGTCGAATATCTCCGCCAACATTATACGGACGCGATCGGTGCGCTCGACCGGTTTGTCGCGCTGCATCCGACCAACCCCTCTGCCGCCTACGCCTACTATTTGCGCTCGCTCGCCTATTACGAGCAGATCGCCGACATCCAGCGCGACCAGCGCGGCACCGAGCAGGCGATGGTGGCGTTGCAGGAAGTGGTCAGCCGCTTCCCCGATTCATCCTACGCCCGCGATGCGCGGCTGAAGATCGATCTGTGCCGCGACCATCTGGCCGGCAAGGAGATGGAAGTTGGCCGCTTCTATCAGCAGCAACACCAGTATCAGGCAGCGATCGGCCGTTTCCAGAAGGTGGTTGACGAGTACCAGACCACCAACCACACGCCCGAGGCGCTGCATCGTCTGACCGAGATCTACCTCACACTCGGACTGGTCGACGAGGCCAAGCGCACCGCCAGCGTGCTCGGCTATAATTATCCCGGCAGCGAATGGTACGAGGCGAGCTGGAAACAGCTGGTGGTTGACCGGGACATCACCGGTCCGGCCGCTGTGCAGGACCAGCCCGGCCTGATCGATCGCGCCTGGAACAGCGTGTTCTAATCAGCGCCCCGCCCGCATGCTGACCGGCCTGTCGATCCGCGATGTGGTGCTGATCGAACGGCTGGATCTGTCGTTCGGCGCGGGATTGACCGTGCTGACGGGTGAAACTGGCGCGGGCAAATCCATCCTGCTCGATTCGCTCGGCCTGGCGCTGGGCGGTCGTGCAGATGCCGGCTTGGTGCGGGCCGGGGCCGTCCAGGCGGTGGTTTCCGCCATGTTCGCCCCCTTGGCCGGCCACCCGGCCTATGCCGCACTCGCCGAGCAGGGAATCGCAGCCGATGACGAGATCGTGCTGCGCCGGGTGCTTGGCGCGGATGGTCGTTCGCGTGCCTTTATCAACGACCAGCCGGTCAGCGTGGGTCTGCTGCGCGGCCTCGGCGCGCTGCTGGTCGAGGTGCAGGGCCAGCATGAGCAGATGGGCCTTGCCGACCCAGCTCAGCAGGCGCTGCTGCTCGATAGCTTCGGCACCGCGCATACCCTGCTGCGCGCCACCGATGAAGCCTGGTTGACCTGGCGCGCTGCCGCCGCCGCCCACGCCGATGCGCGCGCCGCGATCGAGACTGCCGATCGCGAGGAGGACTATCTTCGCCACGCCGTCGCCGAGCTTGAGAAGCTCAACCCTGAGCCGGCCGAGGAGGAGCGCCTTGCCGCCGAGCGCACCGCCCTGCAGCAATCCGACCGGCGCGCCGAGGCGCTCGCCGGCGCTTTGTCCGAACTCACGCCACGCGACCGCCGCAGCCCCGGCCCGGCAGCGGCGATGCGTGCCGCTGCCCGAGCCCTCGACCGCCTTGGCGCAGCCTCATCCCAGGTCGCCGAGGTGATCGATGCGCTTGGACGTGCCGAGGAATCATTGGCCGAAGCTGAGACAATGCTCAGCCGGCTCGTCGCAGATGCCGAGGCCGACCCGCGCCGGCTGGAGCTGGCCGAGGAACGGCTGTTCGATCTGAGGGCCGCGGCCCGCAAGCATGGCGTGACGCCAACCGCTCTGCCAGATCTGCTGGTCACGCTCCGCGCCAGATTGGCGGCGCTGGAGAGCGCGAGCGCGGACATCGAGGCACGTGCGCAGGCAGAAAAGACCGCTCGAGCGTCCTATGTCGCCGCCGCGGAGGCGCTGTCGGCAGCGCGCGAGGCTGGCGCGGCAAAACTTGCGAAATCGGTGGGCAAGGAACTGCCGCCGTTGCGGCTGGACAAGGCGCGTTTCTTCGCCGAGGTCGCGCGCCAGCCTGAAGCCGCCTGGGGCCCGCGCGGGGCTGATCTGGTGCGCTTCCTGATCGCCACCAATCCCGGCCAGGAGCCTGGACCGCTCGCCAAGGTCGCCTCGGGTGGAGAATTGTCGCGGCTGATGCTGGCGCTGAAGGTGGTTTTGGCGAGCGGCTCGTCGGTGCCCAGCCTGATTTTCGACGAGGTCGATTCCGGCATTGGCGGCGCCACCGCGGCGGCCGTCGGGGATCGGCTGGCGCGCGTTGCCGAGAGCGTGCAGGTGCTGGTGGTAACGCACAGCCCGCAGGTGGCCGCCCGCGGGGCGGCGCATTTGCGGGTGGCCAAGCGCGCCGCGCGTGGGTCGGCGGAGACCCATGTGGCCCAGCTGACGCTGGATGATCGGCGTGAGGAGATCGCGCGTATGCTGGCCGGCGAGGTGGTGACCGATGCCGCCCGCGCCGCCGCGTCGGAGCTGCTGGGAGTATGACCGACATTCGCCAACTCACCGAGGCTGAGGCCGCCGCCGAACTGGAGCGGCTGGCCGCCGAGATCGCCCATCACGACCGCGCCTATCACGAGCAGGACGCGCCGGAGATCACCGACGCCGATTACGACGCGCTGCGTCGGCGCAACAGCGAGATCGAGGCGGCGTTCCCCGCCTTGGTCCG
>CAIVDX010000220.1 GCA_903904805.1 uncultured Rhodospirillales bacterium | reverse complement strand
CGGCGGGGCGGCGATGCTGCCGGGTGCGGCACGGGCGCAGGCGCTGACTCCGGTGGGCTTTCAGCTCTCCTGGATCAAGTCCATCCAGTATGGCGGCTATTTCGCCGGGGTGGATCAGGGCTTCTACACCAAGGCCGGCATCGCCCCGACATTCAATTCGGGCGGGCCGAACATGGATGCCATCGCCAATGTCGCCGCGGGCCAGTCGCAGATGGGTGACCGGCCGGTGGGTGCGCTGGTGATTGCGCGCGACAAGGGCGTCCCGATCAAGGTCATCGGCACAGTGTTCCAGAAATCGCCCTATTGCATCATGAGCCTTGCCAGCAAGCCGCTGAAGACGGTGAAGGATTTCATCGGCAAGACCATCGCGGTGCCAACCTCCTCGCGCCCGCTGATGCTGTATTTGCTGCGCTCGGCGGGCGTTGATCCGTCCGAGGTGAACATCGTGCCGGCAGCGCCCGATCCGGCGGCGCTGGTGACGGGACAGATCGACGGTTATTCCGGCTATTCCACCAACC
Source organism: uncultured Rhodospirillales bacterium (assembly GCA_903904805.1). Lineage (GTDB taxonomy): Bacteria > Pseudomonadota > Alphaproteobacteria > Acetobacterales > Acetobacteraceae > CAIVDX01. The sequence goes on along the minus strand of CAIVDX010000220.1, from coordinate 987 downwards.
AGGGCGTGATGCTGCAGACCCGTGGTGTGGAGATCTATGCGCTGAATGTGCAGGATCTCGGATTGCCAGAAATCGTCGGAACGATTTATGCGCGGGAGGATTTTCTCAAGGCCAATCGCGATGTTGTCGTGCGCTTCCTGCGCGCGACGGCGGAAGGGTGGAAATGGGCGAATGCCAATCCCGAGCCGACCGCACGCATGATGGTGGACAAATATGGCGCGCCCGGCCTCGACTTCACCGCGCAGTTCACCGAGATCAAAGCCAGCAAACCCTATATCGAGGCCGGCGTTGGCACATCGAAGGGGCTGCTGGCACTGGACATGGGCGTGATCAAGCAGATTCTCGACCTCTACAAGGCGGTCGACATGATCAAGAACCCGATCTCGGCTGAGGAGTTCTGCGACCCATCCTTCGTGGACGCCGCGCTGTCGGCCTGAGTGATGTCGCGTGATGTGGTGCTGCGCGCTGTCTCCATGCTCTTTCATGGGCGTGGCGACGACGTGCTGGCGCTGGACAAGGTCGATCTCGATATCCCGGCCGGGCGGTTCGTTTCACTGATCGGTCCATCGGGCTGCGGCAAATCGACGCTGCTGCGGCTGATCGCTGACATTCTCAAGCCGCATGCCGGCCGCATTACGCTGGGTGGCGACAGCCCATCTGTTGCGCGGCAGGCACGATCGATCGGCTTTGTGTTCCAGCAACCGACGTTGCTCGCCTGGCGTACGGTCCGGCAGAATGTGGAGCTCCCATTGAAGATCGTGCGCAAGCACGGCGTGCGCGGGGCAAGTCCTGACGAGATGATCGAGCTGGTGGGGCTGCGCGGCTTCGAGAACGCGCTGCCGCATGAGTTGTCGGGCGGGATGCAGCAGCGTGCGGCCATCGCGCGCGCGCTGGTGCTGCGGCCGGAGGTGTTGTTGCTGGATGAGCCGTTCGGCGCGCTCGATGAGATCACGCGCCAGCGGATGAATCTCGAATTGTTGCGGATAT
>CAIVDX010000219.1 GCA_903904805.1 uncultured Rhodospirillales bacterium | reverse complement strand
GCCCGGCAGATTATAGTCCGCCAGAATCACGTCAGGACGCAGATCGCCTCCAGCCAAAACGGCAAGCGCCCCCGCGCCATCCCCTGCGCTGCTCACCCGATGGCCCAACTCGGTCAGGCACAATGCCAGCAAAGATCCTACGTCCGGATCATCCTCGATGATCAGAATGGAGCCGCCGCGCCCGCCCGATGGCGCAAGACCGCCGCCATGATGCAGCACCCCGCCCGCAGCACCCTTGATCGCAGTATCGACGTGGGACAGCGGCGGTGCCGTGGTTAGACCCTTGCTGGTGCCTGCAAGAGCTGGCGGATGCCGCCCCGCCCCCACAAGCGGCAGCTCGATCGAGAATCTCGACCCCTTGCCCAGACGTGAGCTGACGACCACGCGATGTCCAAGAAGATCCGCCAGGCGCTGCACAATCGACAGCCCCAGCCCCAGGCCACGGCTGCGCTCGCGCGCCGCGTTGTCGAGCTGATGATACTCCTCAAAGATCGCCGTCAGCTCTGCCTCGGGGATCCCAATGCCACTGTCCCAGACCTCAATACGCAGCAACTCACCGTGGCGACGGCAGCCGATCAGCACCTTGCCCTTGCGCGTGTATTTCAGTGCATTTGCCACCAGGTTGCGCAAAATCTGTTCGAGCAGCTGCGGATCGGTGCGCACCACCGCCGCACACGGCAGAACCCGCAGTTGCAGCCCCTGCGCCAAAGCCTGGTCGCCAAAACCCTGTCCGAGATGCAGCAGAAGATCGTTGACAGCGAAGTCGGTGATCACCGTTTCAACAGTGCCGGCCTCGATCTGATTGATGTCCAGCAAGGTGTTGAGCATGCCGGTCATTGCATCCAACGTGTCATTCAGCCGTACCAGCAATTGCGCGCTGCGCTCAGCCGATGGCAGTTTGCTCAGCAGATCATGCAGCAGGATCAGTGTCTGCAACGGCTGCCGCAGATCGTGGCTCGCAGCAGCCAGAAAGCGTGACTTCGCAACCGTCGCCTGCTCGGCAAGCTTGCGTGCATTCTCGAGCGCACCACCTGTCTCGATCCGATCGGTCACGTTGGCGAACGTGATCACCACCCCTTCGACAGCATCGTTCTGTGCACGATACGGCAAGATCCGACGATTGTACCATTCGCCGTTGCGGCCAGCGACGGTGCGCTGCACCACCGCGTGGCTCAGCAATACACCGCTCGCGTCCGCAAGAAGCGCATTATCGCTTGCCAGCGAGCTCAGGTCTGCGAGCGGACGGCCTATATCTCCAGGGATAACATTGAACAACGCACGCGTGGCTGGCGTGAAAAAGCGGATATTCAATTTCGTATCGAGAAACAACGTCGCGACATCAGTGCTGTAGAGAATGTTCTGCAGATCAGTCGCCGTGGTCCGCTGGCGCTCGAGGGATTCCTGCAACTGGCCATTCAGCGCGGTCAGCTCCTCGTTGAGCGATTGCAACTCCTCTTTAGAGGTCAGCAGCTCCTCGTTGGTGGACTGGTATTCCTCCTGAATCGACAGTGCCTCTTCGTTCAACGCTTTCTGGTCACCGCTGGTGATTTCCAGATTGCGCAGTGCCGCCTGCAACTCCGCGCGAACTGACTCGAGCTCGCCACGCAGGCCGTCGGAATCAGACTGCGCTGCAGAGCCAGATGACCCAATGTCGACAGCGCCAGATGCGGTGGTTTCAACGAAACAGACCAGCATCAACAACTCACCATCGTTGGTCACCGGTTGAACGATAATATCACACGAGTCCGCATGCTCGTCTCCACGATGCGGCACCAAAGCACGGGCCTTCTCACGTCCAGCCTGCTGAATCGCAGCTTCCAGACGCGCGCGCAGACCGCCCCGCGCCATGCTCAACAGATCATGGGTGGGATGCCCAGGGGCGACATGCAGGTAACGGTCCGTTGGCCCAAGCGAGAACAGCACATCATGCATCTGATCAATCAGCACCGCCGCGGGCGCGTAATACTGCAACACCAGGCGCCGGCACAGCTCGCCTAGAGCCGCGTGGCGCGACATGCGTGCACCTGGTTGCGGCACCAACAGCCGCGAACGCTCGCCCGCTGGCGCACCAAAGCCGACATCACCCATCGGTTCGCGCCCGACATGGCGATAGATCCGCTCGCGCTTGGCAATAACCGCGAAGCGCCGATCCTCGGCCCCGATCGTCTCAGATCCACCAAGCAGCAAGATGCCACCTTCACGCAGCGCAAAATGAAAGCGCGAGATAATGCTCGCCTGTGCCTCTGGCTGCAGATAGATCAGCAGATTGCGGCATGAGACAAAATCCAGCCGCGAGAAGGGGGGGTCAACAAGCACATCATGCACGGTGAACACAACGCTGGCGCGCAACTCCGCCGACACGCGATAGCCGCTGTCCTCATGGGTGAAAAAGCGTGACAGCCTCGCCGCGCTGACGTCGGCTGCGATGCTCTCCGGATACAGGCCTTCCCGCGCGGTCGCGACCGCATCCGCGTCGATATCGGAAGCAAACAATTGCAGCTTCATTGTCCGCCCCACCGCGGTAACCTGCTCGCGGAACAGCATGGCGAGCGAATAGGCCTCCTCGCCGGTGCTGCACGCGGCGATCCACACACGAATTGGAGCATCGGCACGATGCCGCGCCACCAGGTCGGGAATGGTGTGCGCGGCCAGCATGTCGAACACCGCCGCATCTCGGAAAAACGCGGTCACATTGATCAACAGATCCTTTGCCAGCACCGTCATCGCGCTTGTGCTGTTCTGCAATGCCGCCAGATAGCCCACGGCATTCTCCGGCCCGAAACCATCCATCGCCATGCGCCGGGATATCCGCCGTTGCAGCGTGCCGAGCTTGTAGAGTGAAAAATCATGCGGAGTGTTGCGACGAAGCAGATCAATCACGGATTGGACCACGCCCGAGATCGCGGGGTGGGTGTGCCCGCCACCCACATGCTGCATCAGCGCGGCGGGGATTGCGGCCACGCTCAGCACCTGGTCGACCGCGCCGGTCATGATGGCGCTGCGTGGCATCCCATCATAGCCGGCGTCGTCCGGATCCTGAGCGATCACGAAGCCGTCATGCGCCTTCACCTCGCGAAGTCCCAGGCTTCCATCCGCGCCAGTGCCCGACAGGATCACGCAACACCCATCCGCGCCATATTCGGTGGCCAATGTCTGCAGAAGGAAATCGAACGGCAGACGCGCGCCGTGCCGTGCATCGCGTTTGGACAAATGCAGCGCCCCGGCGCCCAAAGACAAATACGTGCCAGGTGGGATCACATAAAGATGATCGGCCTGCAGAAGCATCCCGTCGGTGGCCTGCAGCACGGTCATTGCGGTGTGAGTTGCCAGCAACTCTACCAGCAGGCTGTCATGCGTCGGGTCGAGATGCTGCACCAGGATGAAGCACATGCCAGAGGGCACAGCCATGGCATCGAGCAACTTTTGGCAGGCATCCAGTCCGCCGGCCGAGGCACCGATTGCAACGACCGTCAGACGCGCGCCTGCCTGGCCGGCCAGCTCGGCCGCACCCGCGCTGTCAGGCCCTGCTCCAATAGCTTTACCGGCAGACATACCAGGCGCGGCACCATCGATATCGGGCAAAGGCAGCAGGGTTCGTCGTCGAGACCCAATGCTGGCCGGGATGTCGCTGGGTTGCTTGCCAACCATCGCGTGCGTCCCTTTTCACCGAACGCTGTGGGCGCTCAGGCAACTGCATATAGCACAGGTGTGATCGAAAACATCGCCGCGCCAGCTCAAAATCGACAGAATTGCCCTGAGTACTTTCCCCACCTGCCGTCGCTGCCCCCAACGCGGCTAGCATGCGAACATCCCAACAGCGCGGAGCAGGGACTAATGTCGTCACAACGCACCTCAGCGGCAGATCATGGCTTCGCCGCGAGGCAGAACGATCACGCCGCTCTCTATCATCGTTCGGCATCTCGCCATTTTCAGATCGGCAAGGATTACGGGCACGCGGCGCACCAGGCCTTGCTGGCGCATGGACACGCGCTGCTGGCCGACACACACGCCCGCGCCACCGCCGCCTATTACATTGACCATCATCGCACCGGCATTGATCAGACGGCACCGGAGCGCTCGGCGATCCCTCCCCTTCCGATCAGCGCGTCGGCACATCACGAAGCGGCAGCAGATGATCACGACCAGGCAGCGCGCCACCATCGTGCCGCCGCATGGCATCTCACCGCACACGACCTCGACCGTGCCGGGCACGAGGCTCATCTCGCGCGATGGCATCAACAACGCGCGGTACTGCATGGCGAGGAGGCGGTGATGCTGCATGTCGAGCATCACGGAATTGCGACACCATCGGCAGAACTGGCCTGAGCGTGGGCCGCGTGCCACTCCCTGTGGTCCAAGCCGCCGACAAACCGCCAACCGCGTAGTTTCCGAGGCTTCCATGCCCTCTTCACGACGCCGACTATGGGCGATCAAGAGACATAAGGGGAAATACGATGAAGATCATTCTGGCTGCGTCTGTGGCACCTCTCGCGTTCATTGCACTCGCCGCTGTCGCGCAGACCACCATTCAAACCACAACGACGACACCCACCCCACCAGCCGAAACCCTCAGCACCGTTCGCGAGAGTTCCGGCATTGATGCCAAAGGTAACCGGGTGGAGTCGACATCGACTGTATATCGCGACGGCCTGGGTTTGTCCGAACAGCGGAGTACCACGACAACCGTCGCACCAGCACCGACAGTGAGCACCACGCGCACCACAACACAGTCGCGCTAGCCCATCGCATCCACCCTCTCAACAGTGTCCTGCCCCATAGGGGCTTTTTATAATCACCGACATCACGACACAGCAGAGGGCCACACCGGATTGTGCCTCAAACAACCAAAAAGGAATATACTAAGATGAGTCAGAACACACTTGGCACTCTTGCAAGAACGGCCGCGATTGCTGGCACAGCACTGATGCTGGCATCATGCGGTGGAACCGACCGCGTCACCGAGCGCACCACCACAACGACTCACGATGTGGTCCCAGCCGGCCAGATGGTGCTTCCTCCCGACGGCACCACCACGACAACCGTTCGTACCCAGTCGCAATAGCTCAGATATCTCCTTCCGTTGGCAGGGTTGACGGTGTCGCGCCGTCAACCCAGCAGATCAGCGACAAGGTCAGATATACGAAGAGTGGCGAAACTCGAGAACGTGTCTGAGACGGCATACGGCAGAATGATCAGGTCTCCATGGCGGATGGCACCGCAGCTATAGACAACGTTCGGCACATAGCCCTCACGCTCAAACGGGTCAGGACAAACCAGCGGTTCGCGGGACCTGCCAAGCACGACCGTCGGATCATCCCTGTCAAGCAGCACAGCGCCGATCGCGTAGCGCCTGACCGGCCCTACGCCATGGGTGAACAGCAGCCAACCCTCGTCAATCTCGATCGGCGATCCGCAATTGCCGATCTGGACGAACTCCCAGGGGTAGAGCGGGCGCATGATCGGCTCGCCGCCATGCCATGCATGAAGATCGTCGGAATAGATCAAATAAAGATTCTCATTATCCTGCCGACCGATCATCGCATAGCGACCATTGATGCGGCGCGGGAACAGCGCCATGCCCTTGTTGCGTGCCGCCGCACCCAGGAGCGGTGTCATCCGAAAGCGAATAAAGTCGCTGGTTTCGATCAACTCTGACCGGACTGCCCGCCCGCTATAGGCGGTATAGGTGGCGGTGTACACCGTGCGCCCGCAATCCTCGAACGCAACGAAGCGCGCGTCCTCGATACCGTTTGCTTGTGCATCGGTGATCGGGAAGATGACGCGCTCGCTGATATCCTCGCCCAAGCCAAAGGCCACCTCGAGCACATCGCCCTCTGGTCCCCTCATCCGGCTGAGAATACGTGGGAGCATCGCCAGCCGACCAGTCGGTTCCACGCTCACCGCGCCCTGGGCGGAGATCATGCCCGCGCGGAACGTCAGCGACGAAACATGCCCTTCGCCAACCGCGCGCAGGCTCAGCACGAACCGCAGCGCGCCAGCCGGCACATCCGTCTGGTCTGGGTGGGGAACAATGCTGGGATTGAACAATGCCGCAGATTCAAACGAATATTCATGCAGGAAATAGGCGCCCACAAGCTGACGCTGAACCGGGCTGAAAATCG
>CAIVDX010000218.1 GCA_903904805.1 uncultured Rhodospirillales bacterium | reverse complement strand
GGCTAGCCGCCCGCTCCATCCCGCCCGTTCCATCTCGCCTAAGCGCCGGCCAACGAAACGATTGACCCGCATCGGCGCGCTGGTCAGTTTCATCTCCGGTTTGTCGGCAGACCAACGCGAGTCGCCGCCAGCATGAGGACGTCGCCATGCTCAGCGCGCAGGACAACAGGCTGCTCACCGAGACCGCCGCCGGCACCCTGATGGGGGCGCTGTTCCGCCGATTCTGGATGCCGGTGCTGCTCTCGTCAGACCTGCCCACGCCCGGCTGCCCGCCCCGCGCCATCAGCCTGCTTGGCGAGGACCATGTCGCCTTCCGCGATGCCTCGGGCGCGGTCGGGGTGCTGGCCCCACGCTGTGCCCATCGCGGCGCTCACCTCGCCGACGGGCGCTGCACCCCGGCGGGCCTGCGCTGCGCGTTCCATGGCTGGACCTATGACCGCGCGGGCCAGTGTGTCGCCGCACCCAGCCTGCCGCAGGAGCTCGCCACCGACGCGCTGATGCCGCAGCTCGACCTCGGCGCCTGCCCGGCCATCGACTCCGGCGGGCTGATCTGGGCCTATCTGGGGCCACCGCAATTCTGCCCGCCGCTGCCCCGGCTGGAGATCACCACATTGCCGCCGGAACAGCTGGCCCTGTCGCGCGTCAGCCTCTCCTGCAACTGGGCGCAATGCTGCGAGTCCGCGCTCGATGCCGTTCTCGCCGGTGCCGACGAGCCGCCGGCGATGCTCACCATGCTGCCGCATGAGGCCGGCCTGGTGATCGGCGCGGCCCGGCCGGAGGCCGCCGGGCTGGTGCAGTGGCGCATCGGCCAGTTCCTGATGCCAAACCACGTGCTGTCGCCCGACGCCGGGCCAGGCGAGACCCAGCACGGCCAATGCTGGGTGCCGCTCGATGCCGGCTCCTGCATCGCCTATCGCTACAGCTGGAACCCCGACCGCGCGCTGACCGAGGCGGAGCGGGCGGCCCATGAGGCGCCCGACCAGCCCGCCCACGCGCCGCGGATCGCGCTCAGCCAGCCGCCGATCATCGATCGCAGCCAGGAACATCTCGGCCCATCCGATGCCGGCATCGAGCGCGTGCGCCGGCTGCTGCTGGATGCCGCGCGCGCGATGTCGCGCAACCAGATGCATGTCTCCGCGCGCGAGCCCGAGGCATTCCGGGTGCGCGCCGGCCGCGTGATCGCGCCGCAGGAGCACGGGCTCGCCGAGGTGATGCGCGCCAGCTTCGGCGACATCTACGGGCGCGCCCGCGCCGGCGCCGCGCAGGACGGGGATGGCTGAACCGCCCGGGCGTGCCATGATGCGCCGCCGGCCACCAGGGATCATCGATGACGGAGCACCCCCCCAGCAGCGCGCCCTGGGCCCCCGCCCTGAACCCGCCGGTCGCGCGCGGCCTGTGCACCGATTGCGGCATCTCGCGCACCTCGTTCGCGAAAGCCTGCGGCCACGCCTGCCAGTTCATCAAGCCTGACTATCCCGCCCGCGAGCGCGCCGCGCATGGCCGCGCGCGCGACCCGGCACTGCCCGACGAGCTGCATTTCGGCCCGATCCGCGCGATGTGGCGCGCCCGCCTCGCCCCGGCCGCACCCGGCGCGCAATGGACCGGCATCACCACCCGCATCGCCCAGCGCCTGCTCGAAACCGGCGCGGTGGACGCGGTGCTCGCCGTCGCCCCCGATCCCGCCGATCGCTGGAAGCCGATGCCGGTGATCGTCACCGATCCGGCCGCCATGGCCGCCTGCCGCGGCATGCGCATGGGCTACGCGCCCATCCTCGCTTTGCTCGAACCCGCGCGCGCCGCCGGCCATCGCCGCATCGCCCTGGTGGGCATCCCCTGCCAGGTCCACGCCCTGCGCGCGCTGGAGGCCGAGCTGGGCTTCGAGCGCATCACCGTCATCGGCACACCCTGTTCCGACAACACAACAACCGAACGATTTCACCAGTTCCTCGCCCTGCTCAGCGATAAACCGGAGACGATCAGCTATCTCGAATTCCGCGCCGACTACCGCGTCGAGCTGCGCTTCGACGATGGCCGGCACAGGACCATCCCTTTCCTGATGCTGCCGCTGTCGACCTTGCCGCCGGACTTCTTCCCGCTGACCTGCCGCACCTGCGTCGATTACACCAATGTTCTCGCGGACATCACCGTCGGCTACATGGGCG
>CAIVDX010000217.1 GCA_903904805.1 uncultured Rhodospirillales bacterium | reverse complement strand
GCGACCAGGCGCCAGCCGTCAGCCAGCACGAAGAAGATCAGCTTGAACGGCAGCGACACTGCGGTGGGCGGCAGCATCATCATGCCCAGGCTCATCAGCAGGCTCGCCACCACCAGGTCGATCACCAGGAAGGGCAGATAGACCAGAAAGCCGATCTCGAACGCGCGGCGGAGCTCGCTGACCAGGAAGGCCGGCATGAGGGCGCGCCAGGGCGGCTGGTCGGCGCGGCCCGGCATCTCGAGATGGCCGAGATCGAGGAACAGACGCAGGTCGTCCGGCCTGGTCTGCGCGGCCATGAAGCTGCGCACCGGCTCGGCGGCGCGCTGCAGGCCGTCCAGCTCGGCGACCTGGCCGGCGATCAGCGGGGCGATGCCGTCATTCCAGGATCGGTCGAGCACCGGCTGCATGACGAAGAAGGTGAGGAACAGGGACAGGCCGATCAGCACCATGTTGGGCGGGGTGCCCTGGGTGCCCAGCGCGCTGCGCAGCAATGACAGCACGATGATGATGCGGGTGAAGGCGGTGGCCATGACCAGCAGGCTGGGCGCGATCGACAGCACGGTGATCAGCGCCGTGAGCTGCACCAGCCGCCCGGTGGCTCCAGCCTGGCCCGCCGCGCCGAGATCGATGCTGACGGATTGGGCGGCGGCCGCCAGCGGCGCCATCAGCAGGATCAGCGCCAGCGCCCAGCGCTTCATGGCGCGCGATCCAACGTGATCATCGCCTCGCCGCGGCCGGTGAGGAGCAGCACCGCACGCCCGTCACACTCGATGAGGTGCAGGCGGCGGCGCGTGTCGACACGCAGGGTGGCGAGCGGCACCAGCCGTGCCGGGCGGGGATCAGCCGCCAGGCCGCGCACGCGCGCCAGCCGGCCGGCCAGCAGGACCAGGGCGAGCACGATGGCCAGCGCGAGGCCGGCCCAGATCAGGTTGGCGGCGATGCTCATGGTGCGCCTGGCTGGAGCAGTTCGCCGGCGAGCGCATCGAGCTCGGCGCGCAGGCCGTGCAGCAGTGGGCGCAGGGTGCGCGCCGCTTCCGGCCCGAGATCGAGCAGCTGCGCGCAGAGCAGACCCACCCGGCCGTCCAGCCCATCAAGCCGCAGGTCGCGGCGCTGGGCGGCCAGCACGCGGGCGACCGCGATGGCGCGGCCGATATCGGCAGCCAGGGCGGCGACCTGGTGGGTGCGGTCGGCCTCACCGGCATGCGGGTGAGGCCCGGGATTTTCCTCAAGGGAGGTGATCTGCATGGCGCGAGCAGAGCATGGCGCGGGTAAAGGCCGGGTGAATCACGTGGGCTGGGCGTTCAGCGATTGTTCATCCGTCGCTGCCATCATCGGATGGAGGCAAAGGAGGGTAGCCATGTCGGCGGATCTGTTGGGGCCGTTGGGGGGCGTGGGGTTGATGCTGCTGATGCGCGATCGGCTGGCCTGGGTGGATCAGCGGCAGACAGTGCTTGCTCAGAACATTGCCAATGCGGACACGCCTGGCTTCGTGCCCAGCGATCTTGCCCCGTTCGGCGCGATCGTCACGCGGCGCCAGGTGGCGATGGCGCGCACCAGTGCCGGTCATTTGGCGGGCAGCGCGGTGCAGCCGGCGGGGGCCGCGCCGGAGGCCGACATTGTGCGCAGTCCGGACGGCAACGGGGTGTCGCTGGAGAAGGAGCTGATGCACATCGCCGACAACCAGACGGCGCAGCAGATCAGCACGCAACTCTACAGCAAATATATGGGGCTTTTCCGCACGGCGCTCGGCAGGGGCAGCTGAACATGGATCTCGACAAGGCGCTGGCCATCTCGGCGGCGGGCATGGTGGCGCAGACCACGCGGCTGCGGGTGATCGCGGAGAATCTCGCCAACCAGGACAGCACCGGGTCTGATCCGAAGATCGATCCCTATCGGCGCAAGACCGTCAGTTTCAAAACGGTGACGGATCGCGCCTTGGGTGTGCAGAGCGTGCAGATCGGCAAGCTGGGGCGGGATCAGAGTGTGTTTCCGTCGAAATATGATCCCTCGCATCCGGCGGCGGATGCGGCGGGGTATGTGAAGCTGCCCAATGTGAACAGCTTCGTCGAGCTGATGGACATGCGCGATGCCCAGCACAGCTACAGTGCCAATCTCAATGTGATGCAGGTGTCGCGTTCGATGCTGACGCGCACCATCGAGCTGTTGAAGTAGCGTGGCGGAGCCGGTGATCTCGGCGACCGGCGTGTCCGCTTCGGCGGCGGCGGCGCGCTATGGGCAGGTGGCGAGCGGCCCACAGGGAGCTGCCGATGCGGGAGCGGCCAATGCGGGTGCAGCCAATGCGGGGGCGGATTTTTCCGCGCTGCTGGGCCGCGCGGTGCAGGGTGTGGTGGATGCCGGCCATCAGGCCGATGCGCAGGCGCATCAGGCGGTGCTGGGGCAGGGCAATCTCACCGATGTGGTCAGCGCTGTCAGCCAGGCAGATCTTGCGTTGCAGACCACCACGGCGATCCGCGACCGGGTGGTGCAGGCCTATCAGGACATCATGAAGATGCCGATCTGATGAGCGAAGCGGATCTGGCCACTGCATTGCGTGAGGCGATGCTGACCGCGATGAAGCTCGGCGGTCCGCCGCTGCTGGCCGCGCTGGCGGCGGGGCTGATCGTGTCGGTGATCCAGTCGGTCACGCAGATCAATGAATCGTCCTTGGCGTTTCTGCCGAAATTGCTGGCGGTGGCGGCGGTGCTGTCGCTGCTTGGGCCGTTCATGGTCAGCACCCTGACGGACAGCGCACGCACCAGCTTCGCGCGCATCGCGGCGCATGGGGGGGGAGGGTGAGGGGAGGCGGACCGCATCAGGAAGGACGGCCGGGGGCTTTGCCCCAGGAGCCGATTGGGGCGTCACGTGAGGGCGTGCTGCGCACGTCGATGCCGCAAACCCCCGAATGTTTGGCGCATGGGCAGGGTGTGGTGGCTTTGGTATGCCGCGCGCGCCGCCGCCGCCGCGCATGGCGGGATCTCAGGGCCACCCCACCCTGCCCGCACTCCAGGGGTCAGCGGGTCTGGGGGGGCCACCTCCCAGCTTGGTCCAGGGGCAGAGCCTCTGGCCGTTCTTCCTGATGCTAGCTGCCCTTCCCCTCACCTTCGCCCTTGTGCTCGCGCGCTGTGCCGGCGCGGTGATGCTGCTGCCTGGCTGGGCAGAGACCGAGGTGCCCGCGGTGATGCGGGCCGCGGTGGCGTTGGGGCTGGCGTTGCTGGTCTGGCCGGTGGTGTCGTTGGGGTTTCCGCAGCCCAGCGAGGCGGGTGGTGTGCTGTTGGTGGCGGTGGCCGATGAGGTTCTGGCCGGGGCCACGCTGGGTTTCCTGGCGCGGCTGGTGGCGGTGGCGTTGCCGATGGGCGGTCAGATGCTGAGCGTGATGATCGGGCTGGCGAGTGTGCTGCAGACCGATGCGGCGATCGGCGCGCAGCAGACGGCGATCGCGCGGCTGTTTGGTTTGGCCGCGCCGCTGCTGATGCTGGGTGGTGGTCTGTATCAGCTGCCGTTGCGGGCGCTGGCGGGGAGTTATGACATCTGGCCGGTGGGCGCGCTGCCGGCGGGCGGGATGGCGGCGGTGATGGCGGCGATGTCCGGCGGGTTCGCGCTGGCGCTGCGGCTGGCCGCGCCGTTTTTGCTGGCGAGTGTGGTGTTCCACGTCGCGCTGGGATTGCTTGGCCGGCTGGTGCCGCAGGTGCAGGTGTTTCTGATCTCGGTGCCCGGCCAGGTGCTGGGCGGCGTGTTGCTGATCGCGGCCCTCGGCGGTGTGATGCTGCGCGCCTGGGCCGACACTGCCCTGTTGGCCCTCGGCGCGCTGCCCGGCCTGTAGACGCCGGTGCGCCGTCGGCGACCACAGGCTTGTTGGTTCTTTTTTTCAAAGAAGACCGCCGCTTTCCGGCTGATATGTCGTGGCTGACGACGGCGCGGAGGACCGCACGCACCAGGCCACCGCGAGGCGGCTGGAGCGTGCCGCGCAGGAAGGCCAGGTGCCGTTGTCGCGGGAGGTGGCGCAGTTCGCCGGTCTGGCGGCGGCCTGTCTGGTGCTGATGATGGCCGGACCGGAGATCGCCAGGGGATTGCTGCTGCGGTTGCGGCCGCTGCTGGAGCAGCCCGAGCGGATCGCGTGGCGGGGGGCGATCGGCGCGATGGCGCGGGCGTTCGGCTTTGCCGCGGTGCCGTTTGTGGCGGCGGTGGCGCTGGGTGGTGTGGTGTCGGTGCTGGTGCAGACGGGGGGGCGGCTGAATCAGGCGGCGCTGATGCCTGATCTCGGCCGGATCAGTCCGGCGCGCGGGCTGAAGCGGCTGATGGGGGTGGATCATCTCAGCGAGTTCGCCAAGGCGTGGGCGAAGGCGGTGGTGCTGGGATTCGGCGCCTGGCGGCTGATGGCGGACGAGGTGCCGCTGCTGATGGCTGCCCCGTTCTGGTCGCCGGGGGTGGTGGTGCAGCATCTCGCGCGGGTGGTGCTGCGGCTGTTGCTGTGGCTGCTGGCCGCGCAGGGGGTGGTCGCGGTGCTGGACCTGCTGTGGGTGCGCTGGCGGCATGGCCAGCGTCTGCGCATGAGCCGGGAGGAGGTGAAGGAGGAGACCAAGGAGGCCGAGGGCGATCCGCGCATCAAGGCGAGGCTGCGGCAGATTCGCATGGTGCGGATGCGGCGGCGGATGATGGCGGCGGTGCCGAAGGCGACGGTGGTGGTCACGAATCCAACGCATTACGCTGTCGCTCTGGTGTATCGTCGGGGCGAGACTGGCGCGCCCCGGGTGGTGGCCAAGGGAGTGGATGAGGTGGCGGCACGGATCAGGGAGGTGGCGCGGCAGAGCCGGGTGCCGCTGGTGGCGAACCCGCCGCTGGCCCGCGCGCTGTATGAGGTGCCTGTCGATGCCGAGATTCCGGCCGCGCATTTCCAGGCGGTGGCGGAGCTGATCGCCTATGTGTGGCGCCTGCAGGCGCGGGTGACGGCGCGATGAGCGAGGGCCCCGCGTTGCGCGCGTTGCTGGGCAGGCTCAGCCCGGCGGCGCAGATGCTGTTCGACGATCCCGGTGCGGCCCTGGTGGTGCTCGACCCGTCCGGGCGGGTTCGGCGGGCCAATGCGAGCGCTGTGCGCTCGCTTGGTGCGGCCTGTGTGGCGGGCTGCCTGGTGGTCGAGCTGGTCGAGTATGGCGAGCGGGGGCGGCTGCGGTCGTGGCTGGAGGGCGCGCGCGGTGAGGTGCCGGCCAATCTGGCGATTCGGCTGGGCGAGCAGACGCTGAGTTTCAGCCTGCAGCCGCTGGGCGAGGCGGAGGGATGGCTGCTGCGGGTGAGTGATGGCGCGGCGGTGGCGGCGCTGCAGCAGGAGCTGGCCGAGGCGCGGCGGCTGCAGACGCTGGGGCAGCTGGCGGGTGGCATCGCGCATGATTTCAACAATCTGCTGACCGCGGTGCTGGGCGCGGCCGAGGCGATCGCCGGGCGGGAGGGGCTCGACCCGGAGATCGGGGCGGATGTCGAGACGGTGCGGGCGGCGGCGCGGCGGGGGCAGGAGCTGGTGCGCCAGCTGCTGGCGGTGGGGCGGCAGCAGATCCTGCAGCCGCGCGTGCTGGCGATCGACCAGGCGTTGGCCGAGCTGGCGCCGCTGCTGCGTCGGCTGGTGGGTGCCCAGGTGCGGCTGGTCACCGAGCTGGAGCAGCCGGGCCGCACGGTGTGGATCGATCCGGGCGAGCTGGATCGGGTGATCGTGAATCTCGTCACCAATGCGCGCGAGGCGATGGCCGATGGCGGCACCATCACGCTGCGCAATGGCCACGCGACGCTGGTGGCGCCGCGGCTGCTGGCCACCGGCGAGCGCATTCCGCCGGGGCGCTGGGTGACGTTGGAGGTGGCGGATACCGGGCGCGGCATTCCGCCGGAGCTGGTGGGGCGGATTTTCGAGCCGTTCTTCACCACGCGGCGGGCCGGCACCGGGCTGGGGCTGGCCACGGTGCATGGCATCGTGCGGCAATCCGGCGGGCTGATCGAGGTGGAGAGCAGCCCGCAGGGCAGCCTGTTCCGCATCTGGCTGCCGCGCCATGAGCCGGACCGGATGCACACGCGCGCGCTGCCGGCGGCGATGGAGGAGGTGATCGAACCCGCGCTGGTCGACGCCGGTTCCGGCCCGATCGGTCTGGCGCTGCTGGTGGAGGATGAGCCGGCGGTGCGGCGTCTGGCCGAGCGGACGCTGCGCAAGGCGGGGCTGGAGGTGATCGCGGTGGGGTCGGCGGAGGACGCGCTGGCGGTGCTCGATCATCCCACGATGGTGCGGCTGTCGGTGCTGGTGAGCGATGTGATGCTGCCGGGGCTGGATGGGCCTGGCTTGCTCGGCGCGATTCGCGCGCGGCGGCCGGATCTGCTGGCGGTGCTGCTGTCGGGCTTCGCGGATGCCGCGCTGCGGGAGCGTCTGGCGGCGGCGCAGGCGGTGTTTCTGGCCAAGCCCTACAGCCAGGCGGAGCTGGCCGAGGTGGTGCTGGAGATGCTGCTGTAGGCCTGATTTCTGGGCCTGGTTTCTGGGCCTGGTTTTAGGGCCTGATTTTATGGTCGGCTTTCAGATGCGGTTTTCAGATGCGGTTTTCAGGTTCGGTTTTCAGGTTCGGGTTGGTCGTTCTAATTTTGTTCTTGCGACTCATCGCAAAACCGAACATAACGGGAACACATTCTTAACGCCACGCCGCCAAAGTGCTCTCGGATGGATTGCACCGACGCGGGACGGTGTGACAGGATAACAACACGTTCACGGCGAAGTTCTGCGGCATCCGACATCCTTCGGTTGTGCCTGGTCCCCGCCTCAGGAGGTCTCGCCATGGCATCGAAAACCGAATCGACCCGCATCGTTACGGCCATCCAACCCGGACCGAGAGCTGACATGGAAAAGAACAAGGCGCTGGACGCAGCGCTCACTCAGATCGAACGTGCGTTTGGCAAGGGCTCGGTGATGCGCATGGGCGCGCGCAGCACCGATGAGCATATCGAGGTGATCCCGTCGGGCTCGCTGGGGCTGGATCTGGCGCTGGGGATCGGCGGCCTGCCGCGCGGGCGGATCATTGAGATTTATGGGCCGGAAAGCTCGGGCAAGACCACGCTGGCCTTGCACGCGATTGCCGAGGCGCAGAAGCGCGGCGGCACCTGCGCGTTCATCGATGCCGAGCACGCGCTGGATCCGATCTATGCGCGCAAGCTGGGCGTGGATGTGGACAATCTTCTGATCAGCCAGCCCGATGCCGGTGAGCAGGGGTTGGAGATCGCGGACACGCTGGTGCGGTCCGGGGCGATCGATGTGTTGGTGATCGACTCCGTGGCGGCGCTGGTGCCGCGGGCGGAGTTGGAGGGCGAGATGGGCGACAGCCATGTCGGCCTGCATGCGCGCCTGATGAGCCAGGCGCTGCGCAAGCTGACCGGCAGCGTGAGCCGCAGCAAGACGATGCTGATCTTCCTCAACCAGATCCGTTTGAAGATCGGTGTGATGTTCG
>CAIVDX010000216.1 GCA_903904805.1 uncultured Rhodospirillales bacterium | reverse complement strand
TGGTCGTCGCCGGCCTGGGCTTTTATCCCGAACGGCTGGATATCGGTGGGTCGTCGCTGGGGTCTGCGAATTCAGGTCTGCTTGCAAGCACCGAGATGCTGGCCGACAAGGCGCTGATGCTGAGCTTCATGAAGGCCTATCTCGCCAGCATGGAGGAAATTCGGGATATCGCGGTGTTCACCCGCCTGGTGACGCAGCTGACCGGCATCACGCCAGAGGTCGCGCAGATGTCGTTCCGCAACCAGGTGTTCAGCGAGAGGATCGATGTTGCCGCCATCATCGGCGCTGCGAAGCTGGGTCCGGAGATCGGCTTCACCAGGACAGATACCTCGGCGAAGGTCGAGTCGCTCATCGACTTTGCTCCGTTGATGGCAGCGACTGGGAAGTCGCGCGCCGAGCTGATCGGCCCGCCGCCGGAGGCGCTGGCGATGATCCGGCGTTGAGTGGCGATGGCGCCGGGGGATGGGCAGAGCAGATCGGCTGTTCGAATGTTGGCGAGCCGCCTGCTGCGCATGGCCAGGGGCCTCATTGTTCCGGCGGTGCTGCTGATCGTCTGGCAGGTTTCCTCGACCCTCGCACCCACACCGTCGGTGCCCTCGCCGTCTGACGTGCTCGATAGCTGGAACATCTGGGCATTCGGGCCAATGCGAGCGCTGCAATGGTATTCGGGCACGTGGCTTGGCTATGTGCTGCTCAGTCTGCGCCGCGTGGGGGCTGGCTTCGGCATCGCTGCGGTCTGCGGTGTCAGTTTCGGGCTTCTGCTCGGATGGTATGCGCTGGTCAGCCAATTGTTCGACGGTTTGATCAATTTCCTGCGCGCAATTCCCACCACCGCCTGGGTACCGTTCGCAGTTTTCTTCTTCGGCATCCATGAGGCCGCGGCGATTTTTCTGATCGCATTCGGATCGTTCTTTCCGATCGTGATGAATGTGGCGGCCGGTGCACGACAGACGCCGCGGACATTGATCCGCGCAGCCATGATGCTCGGCACCCGGCGTCGTGATCTGCTGTGGCAGGTGGTGTTGCCGGCGTCGTTGCCGGCTGTACTGAGCGGTCTGCGCGTCGGCCTTGGCTTGTCCTGGGTGCTGGTGATCGTCTCGGAGATGCTCGCAGTACAGGGCGGGTTGGGATATGCGCTGTGGTCGGCGTATCAGTTCAACCGGCTTGATCTCATCGTGGCCGCCATCCTCAGCGTCGGCCTGTTGGGCCTCGCCTCCGACTGGCTGCTCAGCCAGGCCGGCGCCATCACCTTGCGCTGGCAGCGCGGACTGACCGGTGCATGAGCAGCGTTGTGATCGCCTGCGACGGGCTCTCGAAATGCTTCACCGACATTCATCGCGGTGAAACGATTGTCGCCTGCGAGGATATCTCGCTGTGCATCACCCGTGGCGAGTTCATCACCGTGATCGGCCCGAGCGGCTGTGGAAAAACCTCGCTGCTCTACATGATCGCCGGCTTCGAAGCGAAATCCGGCGGCCAGATCTTGGTTGATGGGAAGCCTGTCACCGGGCCCGGGCCAGACCGTGCCGTGGTGTTCCAGGAATACGCCCTGTTTCCCTGGCTGACCCTGCGGCGCAACGTTGAATACGGCCCACGCCAGCGCGGGGTTCCGCGTGCGCTGATCAGGCAGCAGGTCGATCATGTGCTGTCCGTGGTGGGACTTCAGGCGGCGCAGTTTCGCTATCCGCATGAACTATCTGCCGGTATGCGCCAACGCGCCGCGTTAGCGCGGGTGCTCGTCAACCAGCCGAAGATCCTGTTGATGGATGAGCCGTTCGCCGCTCTCGATGCGCAGACCCGTGCGGTATTGCAGCGCGAACTGAGTCGCCTCGCAGTCGAGATGGGCCTGACGGTGATGTTCATCACTCACAGCGTCGAGGAGGCGGTGCTGCTCGGTGACCGCGTCATCGCCATGTCCGCGCGCCCAGGACGGATCATGGCGGATGTGGCAGTGGGGTTGCCGCGCCCGCGTGACCCGACCTCGCCTGAATTCAACGGGCTGCGGCGCACAGTCGATGGGCTGCTCGCCAAGGCGAGCGCAAACCTCGTCGACCCGCTTGGCAACTTTGGATGAAACACTGGCCGGGGGCCGCACTTTGGAGATCGCCATGAACGACCTGCCATCTGAAACCGAACAGGTCTATGCCCGACAGGGAATGGGCCAGCGCATCGGCTTTGGCCAACGCCCCGCGCTGTTGGTGATTGATATGCAGAATGATTTCTGCGACCCCGATGCACCTACAACCCTCTACCCGTCCATCTGCGCAACCTATGAGCCGATCCGTGCCCTCTCCCAACAGGCGCGGGCGCGCGGCGTGCCCGTGCTCTATACCCAGGGGCTGGTCGCCGCAGACGGATCAAGTGCCGGTTTGTGGAAATTGAAAATGCGCCATCATGGTCTGCGTGGTGTGCAGATCGAGGATAGCCGCGGCGCGGCAATCATTGATGAACTCGCGCCACAGGCTGGTGATCGGGTCATCCGCAAATGGCGCCCCAGCGCGTTTTTCCGCACCGATCTCGAGGTATTCCTTGGCGTGCGCGGCATCGACACTCTGCTTGTCTGCGGCACCAGCGCGAGCGGTTGCGTGCGCGCGACAGTCACCGACGGCTTCATGCGCGACATCCGATGCATGGTCGTCAAGGAAGGCGTCGCTGACCGCAGTGAGGCTGTGATGAACGCCAATCTGTTCGATCTCAATCAGAAATATGCCGATGTCGTTTCATTAGCCGAGTGCCTCACCTACCTTGAAACACTGCCCGGCCTCGCCAACAGCGATGCCACTACCCGTTGATAGGCAACGCATATGTTGAAACTGCCAAGCCACACACGCTACGCCTATTCGCCGATCGAGTCCCGGCCGGTCTATGATTGGCCAGGTGGCCGCCGACTGGCCTTCTATATCGGCCTCAATGTCGAGCATTTTGCGTTCATGTCCGGCCGCGGCAGTGACCCGCACAATCGTGGCGGCGCTCCTCAAACCCAGCGCAACTATGCCTGGCGCGATTACGGCCTGCGCGTGGGGATATGGAATGTCTTCAACATGCTCGACGACCTCAAACTGCCGGCGACAATCCTGCTCAACAGCATGGTCTGCACCCACTATCCGCAGGTGATCGATCGCATCAAGGCGCGTGGTGACGATGTGTGCGCCCATGGCCGCACCAACGCGGAGAATCTGGCCGGCGTCTGGGAGCACGACGAAGCGCGCATGATTGCCGAAACCACAGAAACGATCACTGAAGCCTTCGGCGCGCGTCCGACCGGCTGGATGGGCCCGGGGGCGGCGGAGACACCGGTCACACCGGATCTTCTCGTCGAGGCAGGCTACACCCACAGCCTTGGCTGGCCGCTTGATGAGCAGCCCGTGTGGATGCGCACACGCTCAGGGCCGTTGCTCTCCGTGCCCTACCCAATGGAGCTGAACGATATCGGCGCCACGGTGCATCGCGATCATACCGGCCGGGAATTCGCCGACATGGTGACCGATCAGTTTGACGAACTGCTCGAGCAATCTGTGGTGCGGCCGCTGGTCATGGGTGTGTCGTTGCATCCCTATATCTGCGGGCAGCCCTACCGCCTGCGCCCTTTGCGTGAGGCGCTGCGCCATTGCGTCAACCAGGCCACACGTGAGCGGGTTTGGTTCACGCGGGCAGCTGATATTGCAGCCCATTGTGCCGCACTGCCAGAGGGAACACTGCCACAGCCGGACTGAGCGAAATCGTTTTGACTGGCGTAATGTCACTGTGCGTATCGATAGCAACCCATGCATAGCATATTGATGGTGTGTTATCGCCGCCTAGGCACTGCCGTCGGTTCTCTTGGATGGTTGGCTGCCCTGCGTTGAGTACGCCATAGCGGGAACTGTTGAATCAGCTAGGGTTGATGGGTACGTCGCGCTGAGGTGACGGCTACCTATTGGGGCATAGGTAGTTTCCGGCCCTGCTTCTCAGCGTCGTCCCGTTGTAGCCAAGATCAAGTTGCACACTGAGCATTGTCCGTTGTTCGCGGATATTCAACGAATTGGAACAAGATCTATGAATAAGCGCATCATATTCCTGGCGACGACACTCGCCACGGTAGTCACTGCCGCTGTGGTGATGCCGACATATGCATCAGCGGAGTCGCCGGCGGAGCTGAACAATACATCCAGTGCGGCCATTGAGATGTTATTGGGCAGCAATCCAGCTGCTGCAGCGGTCGCCAAAAAGGCTCGTGCTGTTCTGGTGTTTCCTAGCATCGTCAAGGCTGGCTTCGTGTTTGGGGCGGCGTATGGCGAAGGTGAGTTGAAGCAGGGCGCGACGGTGGATGGCTACTATAATTCCTTCACC
>CAIVDX010000215.1 GCA_903904805.1 uncultured Rhodospirillales bacterium | reverse complement strand
GATCTTGCGGCTGGGGTGGTTGAGCTGGTCGAGCGCGGCGTAGAGCGTGGTGGTTTTGCCGCTGCCGGTCGGGCCGGTGACGAGCAGTATGCCGCGGGAGCGCGTGAGCAGGCCGCCGATGGTGGCGATGTGGTCTGGGGTGAAGCCCATCGCTGCGAAGTCCAGCGCGACAAGCTGCTGGTTTAGGATGCGCAGCACCACCGCCTCGCCATGCAGCCCGGGCATTGTGGCGACGCGCAGATCGATCTCGCGCCCGCGCACCACCATGCGGATGCGGCCATCCTGGGCGATGCGGTGCTCGGCGATGTTCAGCCGCGCCATCACCTTCAGCCGTGACACCATCGCTTCGGCATGTGGGGCGGGGGCGTCGGGCTGTTCGTGCAGCAATCCGTCGATGCGGGTGCGGATGCGCAGCCGATGGTCCATCGGCTCCAGGTGGATGTCGGACGCGCCCTGATCGACGGCGGTGGCGATCAGCTGATTGACCAGGCGGATGACGGGTGCGTCCGACGAGAGATCGGCGAGGCGCTCATGCGCCAGTGAGTTGTGCGGTGCGACGGTGACCGCTGCTGCTGGAGGGCTGCCGGCGAGGCGGGACCAGGCGGCATCGATGTCGGCGGCGCAGGCGATGTGGAGATCGAGCGGGCGGCCGGCGGCCAGGCGCACAGCCTCGATCGCCGCGTCGTCCAGCGGGTCGCTCAGAGCCAGCACCAGGCGATCGGGGTGCGCAGCCAGAGGCAGCATGTCTGCCTCGCGGAGGAAGCGCTGGCTGATTTCGGCTGGTGGCGTGCTGGCGGCGGCCAGCACGGCTGGCTGAGCCGGCGGCAGCCCGAGGGCCTTGGCGAGCAGGGCGGCCAGTTTGGGCTCGGCGACCAGGCCAGCCCGGGTGAGGACGCGGATGATCCGTTCGCCGCGCTCATCGGCCAGCCGTTCTGCCTGGGCGAGAAGCGCCTCGGGCAGGGCGCCGGTGGGGGCCAGCAGGGCGCGGAGGCGGTTCGCCCCCCAGGGGTCGAGCAGCGCGCTGTTCTGGCTCATTGAAGATCGTCCTGCGCCAGGATCAATGCCGGCTGGGCGGCGTCGTTGACGAGGCGCAGCAGGGTCCGCGTTCGGACTTCCGGACCGTCGCCGACGGGCCCGGTGACGTCGATGGTGAAGGCCCAGCCGTCCGGGGCGATGACCTGATTGATCAGGCCGGCGCTGATCGGCAAGACGGCGGCGGCGAACGTGCCGGTGGCGGCGCGGCGTTGGATCAGCGCATCGGCGGCCTGCGGGCTGATGCCGCTGGCGAGCAGAGCAGGACGTGGTGCGGTCTGCGGATCGACGGCGCCATGACCGCCGGCCACTGTCACGAGGTCGGCGACGGCGTTGTAGACTGTGTCATTCACCGCGGGCAGGAGGCGAAGTTCGTCGGTGCGGGTGAAGCCCCCTGGATGCGTCTCGCGCCAGACGATGATGCTCTGGGCGATCGCCTCGGCTGTCGATGCATCGGCGCCGCAGATGGTGAGGAGGCGGATCAACTGGCGCTGGTCGGCATGGTTCAGATCCACCAGCCCGCCCTGGTGCTGCACGCTGATGGAGACGCTGTGGCCGCCGAGCGCGATTGTCGCGGTGACACCATCCACCCGGGGGCGATGATCCGCGCGGCGATCGAGCAGGGCGAGGATCGTGAGGTTGGTTGTGGCCTGCATCTCTGCGGCGTGGGTGGCCTGCTGCCACAGACGATGCGCCTCGATCGCCGCACTTCGCTGGCGGCCGAGCATCGTCGCGCACAGCAAGCCGATGGTGGCGACCACCCAGAGAGCGGTGATCGCGGCGAAGCCTGGCCTGGCTTTGGCCCGTGGTCTGGTCCAGGTGCCGCGCATCAATTGTGCTTTGGCAACAAGGGCTGTGTGGCCTTGATGTGCTCTCGCATGTCCGCGGTGATGCCGCGCAGTGTCTGCGCGTCATGCACCACGCGCGGGGTGAGCATCATCAAAAGCTCCGTGCGGGTCTTGTTGTTTGTGGTGTTGCTGAACAGGTGACCAAGCACCGGCACGTCTTTCAGATAGGGGATGCCGGAGAGGCCGCGCTCGTCATTGTCCTTGATGAGACCTCCGAGCGCGACGGTTTCACCATCCTGCACGGCGATCGCGCTGGTGATTTTGCGTTGCTGGATCGTTGGTGAGTTCAGCGTGGAACTGGTGGTGGGGGCGACGCCGCTGACCTCCTGCGAGACATCCATCAGCACCAGGCCGTTCTGATTGACGCGCGGCGTGACCTTCAGAATGACCCCGGTGTCGCGGAACTCGATCGAGTTCACCACGGGCGCGCCGGCGGTGGCGACACTCACCGCCGACTGCACCGCCACGGGCACCTGGTCACCAACCTTCAGCTCGGCGGTCTGGTTGTTCAGCACAAGGATTTCCGGATCCGACACCACATTCACCGTGGTGACCGCCTCGAGCGCGTTGATCACCACCTGCGGTGTGGCGCCGGACCCCAGCACATAGCCGGCACCGGGAAACATCGGTGCGATCGCCGCGGTGGGAGAGAAGGATTGGATGAAGCGGCTGCCGCCTGCGTGGAAGTAATATTGCAGTCCGAAGTTCAGATCATTGGTCAGCGTGACTTCGGCGATGGTGGCCTCGATCAGGACCTGGGTCGGCGGAATATCGAGGTTCGCGAGCGCGGCCTGCAGCATCGACCAATCCCTGCCATTGGCGTTGATCAGAAGCACGTTGTTGATGCCATCTGGAACGATGCGCAGGCCGCCGGCGCTGACCTCGCCGAGGAGATCGGCCAGTCCCGCCGGCTTTGCATCCGATGCTTTCGCCTCCGCCGCCGGTGACGCCGCGGGTGCCTCGCTCTCGGCGCCACCGCCCAGCACACGGCTGAGCACGCCGGCGAGATCCTTGGCGCGACCGTTTTGAACATGGTATATATGCAATCGTCTCTCGTCGGCGCGCGGTGGCTGGTCGAGGCGGATCACCCAGCCGCGCAGCTGGTCGAGATATTGGCGCTGCGTCGAGAAGGCCAGGATCGCGTTCAGGCGGGGGATCGGCACGATGCGCACCATGCCCGACAGCGCCGGGCCGATC
>CAIVDX010000214.1 GCA_903904805.1 uncultured Rhodospirillales bacterium | reverse complement strand
GCTTGGCGATGGAATCCTGGCGCGCCAGGGTCTGGTAGCGGGCGAGGTCGGTGCGGGCCTGATCCAGCAGGCCCTGGTCGTGCGCGAGCACGCCCTGCGCCTGGGACAGCGCGACCTGATAGGGGCGCGGGTCGATCTGGGCGAGG
The DNA here is from genome assembly GCA_903904805.1 of uncultured Rhodospirillales bacterium. Classification (GTDB taxonomy): domain Bacteria; phylum Pseudomonadota; class Alphaproteobacteria; order Acetobacterales; family Acetobacteraceae; genus CAIVDX01. The sequence continues at coordinate 11,142 of CAIVDX010000214.1, read as the reverse complement.
AAGTCACCCTTTTTGACGAGCTGGCCTTCCTTGTAGCCCACCTCGATCAGCTGGCCGGAGATCTGGGTCTGCACGCTGACGGTGGCGATCGGGCTGACGGTGCCCAGCCCGCTGAGGATGATCGGCAGGTCGCCCTTGGTGACCGGGGCGACGCCGACGGCCTGGGGCACCTCGGGCCGCGGCGCGCGCGCGGGGGCGGACCAGGGATGCAGCCAGAGAGCGACGCCGATGGCGGCGGCCAGCACTGCCACGAGCCCGAGCCACAGCCAGCCGCGCCGGCGCGGCGCCGGCGGGGTGGCCCTGCTGACCAGATCGGGCAGCAATTCGGGTGGATGTACCTGCTCGTCCATGGCGGCGGCGACCTGACCGACTGTTGAGTGGATTGACTATCTCACGTCTCGAAACGGGGCGCGCGACAAATTCGTGACAGCGCCCGGCGCGTGAATGATTGCGACATTAATGGGGGCGCGGGACAGGGGGCAAGAAGCCATTGGTAACGCAGGGTGACATCACCGAAGGGTGATCTCAGCCCGCCGGGCTTGGCCAGCGGCGCAGGGCCGCGCGGCCCGCCTCGGTGAGCCGATAGAGCCCGCGCTCGACGCGTTCGAACCAGCCATAGACATTGCGCCGCAGCATGGCGCCGGCATCGGGGGCGATCGCGGTGAGGTCGCGCGGGCGGGCCGGCCCGTCGGCCATCGCCGCCGCGCAGGCGAGGGATTGCTGGCGATAGGCGGTCATGATCGGGGCGCGGGTGGAGCCGCCGGCGGTGGGATCACCGCGGCGGGCGGCGTGCTCGCGCAGCAGGCGGGCGCGTCGGCTTGTGTTGGGACGCGGCCGGTAGGGCTCGGGTTCGGCGAGGATTGCCACCCGTCCGGAGGCGACATTGACCGCCATCAGCCCGAAGCCGATCAGCCGGCACAGGCGCAACGCCCGACGGTCGGTGTCGCGCCCGCGGCGGGTCTGCGCGACGGCGAGCCAGACCTGGTCGGCCGCGGCCAGACGGTCCACCGCCTGCAGCACCAGTTCGAGGCTGAAGGACATCTTGAGTTCGGCGACCACCAGCAGGCGCGTGGTCTCGCCCTCCAGCTGGCGGACGGCGACGATGTCGCAACCGCAGACCTCGCCCTTCACCTCGAAGCCCTGGGCCTGCAGGAACTGCTTCACCAGCGCATAGAGCGAGGTTTCCGGGGCGCGGGCGACTCGGGTCATGATGGCGCCAGTGGATCGGAAAAAGCGCGCGCCGGCAAAGCGCGGCGCGCGGGTCTCAGACGGCGGCGAGCTCCAGCTCGCCGGTGCGGATGCGCACGGCGTTGGTGATGTCGAGCACGAACACCTTGCCGTCGCCGACCTTGCCGGTGCGGGCGGCGCGGCAGACGGCGTCGACCGCCTGTTCGACCAGCGCGTCGGACACCACCACCTCGACTTTCAATTTCGGCAAAAAGCGGACGTGATATTCCGGACCGCGATAGATGCCGAGATGGCCGCGCTGGCGGCCGAAACCCTTCACCTCGGTGACGGTGAGCCCTTCGACCCCCAGCGCCATCAGCGCCTCGCGCACATCATCAAGCTTGAAGGGCTTGATGATCGCCATGATCATCTTCATTGCCGTTGCCTCCGGATCGCGCGCCCGTGGGCCGGGCTGCGCGGATTTTTATGCTGCCTTTATGCGCCGGCGCGGCGCGGCGCGGCAACGGATATTTTGGTGGGGTGTTTTGCCCGTTTCGCGCCGGCTGATCGGTGATAGGCTCAGCAATTGAGCAGGTGCAGCAAAGGGAAAGAGCGATCATGGCGACCAAGGTGGGAGATGGGCTGGCGGTGATCGTCACCGGTGCGGCACGCGGATTGGGGCGCGAGATGACGCTCGCCCTCGCACTGGCGGGCTTCAGGGTCGCTGCCGTGGATCTGCCAAGTTCCGACGCCGAAATGGCCGACACGATGGCGCAGGCGGCGCAGGACGGCACCGCGGACCTGATCGCGCCGATGCATGGCGACATCACCGCGGGCGCGGAGTGCGACCGGGTGGTGGCGCAAACCATCGCGCGATTCGGCTGCCTGCATGGGCTGGTAAACAACGCCGCCCTCGGCCCGCAGGAGACCGGGCCGATGAGTGCCAACCGGCGCCGCCGCTTCGACCAGATCGACCGCGATGTGTGGTTGCGCACCGTGGGGGTGAATGTGAACGGCACCTTCCTGATGGCGCACGCGATTGCCCCGCACCTGATCGCCCAGGGCTGGGGCCGCATCGTGAACATCGTGACCAGCTATACGACGATGCTCAATGCGGGCAATTCACCCTATGGGCCGACCAAGGCGGCGATCGAGGCGGCCACCGTGGTGTGGTCGCGCGATCTCGACGGCACCGGGGTGAGCGTGAACGCGCTGCTGCCGGGCAGTGCCGCGAACACGCGGATGATCCCCGATGAGGATTTCCCCGATCGGGCCGCCCTCACCCAGCCGGTGGTGATGCGGGCGCCGATCGTGTGGTTGATGTCCAAAGCCTCGGACGGCGTGACCGGGCATCGCTTCATTGGCAAGTTGTGGGATCCCGCCGATGCCACGGCTGACGCCGTGGGCAAGGCTGGCGCGCTGGCGGGGTGGCGCTAGGACACACGCACACGCTTCTTTTTTGAAGAAAAGAAGCAAATACTTTTGTCAGTTTGTCAGGCGAATCAGGGCCAGCGAGATCCAGGGGATGTAGGTGATCATGATCAGGGCGATCATGTTGATGCCGAGAAACGGGATCACGCCGCGATAGAGCGTGCCGAGCTTCACGCCGAACAGGCTGTGCGAGGCGAACAGATTCAGACCGAAGGGCGGCATATACATGCCCAGGCTGAGATTCACCGCGACGATGATACCGAAATGAATCGGGTTCACCCCCAGGGCGGTGACCACCGGCATGAAGAGCGGCGTGAGGATCAGGATCGCCGCCGGCGGTTCGAGGAAGCTGCCTACCACCAGCAGCAGGAGATTGAACACGACAAGCGTTTCATTGCGGCCGAGATGCCAGCTCTGGATGGTGCTCACCACCATCTGCGGCAGGCCGGAGGTGGTGAGGAACCAGCTATAAACGCCGGCGGCGACCACGATGATCATGATCTGGCCGACCAGCATCGCTGAGTCACTGGCGATCACCCACAGATCGCGCCAGGTGACATCGTGATAGACATAGCGCGAGACGATGGTGGCATAGACCACCGCGACGCCGGCGGCCTCGGTGGGGGTGAAGATGCCGCCATAGATGCCACCGAACACCAAAGCGGGCGTGCACAGCGCCCAGAAGCCCTCTTTCGTCGCGGTGAGGGCATGGCGCCAGCTGGTGTGCGTGTCGGTGAGGATGCCCTCGCGCTTGGCGCGCCAGACGACATAGGCGCCATCGAGCAGTCCGACGAGGATCGCCGGCAGCACGCCGGCGAGGAACAGCTTGGTGATCGGCTGCTGGGCAACCGCGCCATAGATGATGAGGGGAATCGAAGGCGGAATGATCACCGCGATCGCGCCGGAGGAGGCGATCAGGCTGACCGAGAACCGATCGCCATAGCCGCCCTGGCGCAAGGCCGGCAGCAGCAGTCGGCCGACCGCGGCCACGCAGCCCACCGCCGAGCCGGACATCGCGCCGAACAGCTCCGATGAGGCAATGGTTGTGAGTGCCAGGCAGCCGGGCACGCCGCCGATGATCGAGACCACCCAGGCAACCAGCCGCTTGGCGATGCCGCCGCGGCCCATGATCTCGCCGGCCAGCACGAAGAAGGGGATCGCCAGCAGCGGGAAGGAATCGAGGCTGCCGAAGATGGTGGTCTGGATGATTTCAGAGGTGACGCCGGAGAACGCCAACACGGTGAGCGCGGTCAGCAGCAGAATCACATAGATCGGCAGCCCCGCGAACAGCAGGGCGAAGGGCATGATCAGAAGCGTGGCGGTCAATGTGAGGACCCTCCGGCGGGCTGGGCGGAGGCCGGCCCCAACATCAGAACAAGGCGGGCCGCGCAGATGATGGCGATCAGCGCGAGGCCCAGCGGCACGATCGCCTGCGGCAGTGCCATCGGCAGACCCGAGGCATCAGCGCGCTGGTCGAACTCGATGAGGTCGTTGATGACAGGCACGCCGACATACACGATGAAGGCGGCGACAAGGCCCTCGGCCAGCACGCCGAGCCAGATCGCGATGCGCTGCAGCTTGGGCGGCATCAGCGTGATCATCAGATCCATGCGGATATGGCGGCCCTGCGCGGAGATCACCACCGCGCCGAAGAACACCATCGCCACCATCATGAACAGCATCACCTCCTCGCCCCATTCCAGCGGGGCGTTGAAGAAATACCGTCCGATGATGTTGACGAAGTTTAGCGCCACGCTGACCAGCAGGACCAGCGTGGTGAAGATGCGCACGCAGCGGGCAAGGCCGGCGAGGCAGGCGGAGAGAAGATTCATGCGTGCCTCGTCGGTCAGACCAACTTACTGAAGCGCGCGCTGCAGCGCGGCCTTGAGCAGCTCATACATCGGCTTCTCGTCCGGATGCGCATCGACCACCTTGTCGGTGATCGGGCCGAGCAATGCCATCATGCGCGCCTGCTCGGCGGGCGAGAAGGTGAGAACCTGTCCGCCGCCCTTCTTCCAGTTGACGAACGAAGCCTCGAGCTTCGCCTTCGACGTGGCGTAGATCGCCGCATCTTCCTTTTTGCCGTCCTCGATCACGATCTTCTGCAGATCGGCGGGCAGGCCGCGCAGCCATTTCGCGCTGATCATGCTGGTGGAGGTGACCATCTCATGCTGGGTGTCGATGTAGAATTTCACCGCGTCGACATAGCCCAGCGGCTCGAACACCGGGGCGGAGCCCATCACGCCGTCGAGCGTGCCCTGCTGCAGGGCGGGCAGCACCTCGCCGAGCGACATCGGCACCGGCGAGGCGCCGAGCGCGCGGACCGGATCGACCTGCATGGGCGAGGCGAGCACGCGGATCTTCAGACCGGCGAGCTCCTCATACTTGGTGATCGGCTTGTGCAGCACGAAAGCCGAGGGGCCGGTGATGAACAGGCCGACGCCGACCAGCCCCTTCTTTTCGCCGATCGCCTTGAAGGCGGTGGCGAATTCCGGGTCCTGCAGAACCTTGTTGGTCTGATCGAGGGATTTGAACAGGCCGGGCGCGGTGAGCAGCTCGAAGCGCGGATCGACGCCATAGAGGAATTCCGGCGGACCGGCCCACATCTGGATCGAGCCGAACTGGGTCTGCTCGATCATGCGTGGGATGGTGCCGAGCTGGCTGGCCGGATAGACCTCGGCCTTGATGCGTCCGCCGGAATCCTTCTCCAGCATGGCGGCATATTCCTGCACCCAGACATGCTGCGCGTCGTTCAGCGTGGCGAGGCCGAATTTCGCGGTGATGGTCTGTGCGTGCGCTGTGGCGCCGGCGAGCAGTGCAGCGGCAGCGAAGGCGGCTGTGCGCATCTTGGGTGTCATCGGTCCCTCCCAGGAATCGTTTCGTTTGAGCGTTTGATGTGACTTAGTCAGCTTGGGCCAGAATCCGATCCTGCACCAGCCGTCGCGCCTGCAGCTGTGCGGCGTCGGCGATCAGATCGACGGTGCGATCCAGCCGACCGCCATTCAGTTTTTTCTGCTGGGCCTCCAGCATCACCACATCCTCCTCGAATGTGGCGCGTGTACCCTCATACAGCTTCTTCGACAATCCGGCATCGTGGATGCCGAAATTGCGCGCGAAGCTGAACAGATATTGCGTGGCGGTTTCGGTGCAGGGGGTGAGCAGATGATTCGACCAGAAGCTCACGCCGCGGCTGCGATTGCCCTGCGGGGCGCCGCTGCCGGCTTCCGCGCAGCCGACATCGAGATAGACCACGCCAGGCGGATGATAGGTGACGTGCTGCCAGCGATCGACCATGCCTTTGAAGCCGCCGGCGGCGGCGAAGAGCGCGGGTGGTTTCACATCGAGCAGCCAGCGGCCGACCTTGATGGTGCCCTCGCCGCGCTCGGTGACGGTGGGCTCGGTGGCCTCCTTCGGGTCGGCGGCCAGCGTGTTGCGGTGCAGATAGGCGGCATGGGTGACGTCGAGCAGATTGTCGATAATCAGCTGATAATTGCAGGCGACATCGATCTGGCCGGGGGTGATCGCCCAGTCCGGACTGTCGAGCCAGGGCAGGTCGATGATGAGATCGGTGTCGGCCAGGGCGGGCTCGCCCATCCAGATCCAGACCACATTCCAGCGCTCGGCCACCGGATAGGCGCGCACGCGCGCGCTGGCGGGGATGCGGTCCTGGCCGGGGACGTGCTCGCACACGCCGGCGCGGTTGAACTGCAGGCCGTGATAGCCGCATTGCAGGCGGCCATCCTTTAGCTCGCCGAGCGAGAGCGGGGCGGCGCGGTGGCAGCAGCGATCCTCGAGCGCGGCGGCGTGGCCCTGCCCGTCGCGGAAGAGCACCACCGAGTCGCCCAGGAACACGCGGCCCAGGGGCGAATCGGTGAGGTCCTTCGACCATGACGCCGCATACCATGCGTTGCGCAGAAACATGTTTGCCTCCCTGGCAGGCCGGGTGCCCGGCGCTGACCCACGATGTTCGGACCGTCTTATGCAGGACGGTTATGGGGGGCGAAACTGGCCGAGTTGGCTGATTTTTGCAACGTCTGGCATTCACCGCGCGCTTGTGCTGCTTTAGCGCCAAAGACAATGACGCGGTGGGGCCTCCGCCGATGGGAGAAACGATGTCCAGCCAGCCGACCCGCCACCGCCCTGCCCCTCTCTGCGTGCCGGGAGCGCTGCCATGACGGTGCTGGCGATCGATATCGGCGGCACCTTCACCGACCTGATGGGCTTCGATGAGAGCACCGGGCGGTTCTTGCAGGCTAAGAGCCTCACCACGCCGCGCAACCTGGTGCAGGGCATCATCGACTGCATCCAGCAGAGCGGGGTGAACGCCACCGAGGTCACCGAGCTGATCCATGGCACCACCACGGCGATCAACACGCTGATCGAGCGGCGTGGGGCCCGCACGGGGCTGATCGTCACCAACGGCACGCGCGATGTGTATATCATTGGGCGCGGCAATCGGATCGAGGCATACAACGTGTTCTTCCGGCGCCATGAGCCGCTGCTGCCGCGGCACATGACGCGCGAGGTGGGCGGGCGCCTGATCGCCGGGGGTGAGGAGATCGAGGCGCTGGATGTCGCGGGTGTCGAGGATGCCTGCCGCTATCTGGCGGACCATGGGGCGGAGGCGGTGGCGGTATGTTTTCTGCACTCCTACGCCAACCCGGCCCATGAGAAGGCGGCTGGCGAGATCGTGCGGCGGATGCTGCCGCATGCCTATGTGTCGCTCAGCCATGAGATATTGCGGGAATATCGCGAATTCGAGCGCATCTCCACCACGGTGGTGAATGCCTATCTCGGCCCGATCGTGGGCGGCTATGTGCAGACGCTGGATGAGAATCTGCGCGGCATCGGCTTCACCGGCAATCTCACCATCATGCAGTCCAATGGCGGGGTAATGACGCCCGAGGTGGCGCGGCAGAAGCCGGTGACGATGATGGAATCCGGGCCGGTGGGCGGCATCATGGCCTCGGCGATCGTGGGCGCGGCGCTGGGGATGCCGAACGTGATTTCCTTTGATATGGGCGGCACAACCGCGAAGGCCTCGCTGGTGCGCGACGGCAAGCCGACGATGGATGCCGGCTATTACGTGGGGGGCCTGGCGAGCGGGCATCCGGTGATGGCGCCGGTGATCGATGTGATCGAGGTGGGCGCGGGCGGCGGCTCGATCGCCTGGATCGACGAGGTGGGCGCGCTGAAGGTGGGGCCGCGCAGTGCCGGCGCCGAGCCCGGGCCGATCTGCTATTCGCGCGGCGGCACCGACCCGACGATCACCGATGCGAATGTGGTGCTTGGGCGGCTCGATCCGCACGCCTTCCTCGGCGGCAAGATGCCGCTTGATCTGGAGGCGGCGAAGCGGGGCATCGCCGATAAGATCGCAGGCCCGCTCGGGCTCGATGTGATCGATGGCGCGCGGGCGATCATTGAGATCGCGATTGCCAAGATGTCGCTCGCGGTGCGCGAGGTCTCGGTGGAGAAGGGCTATGATCCGCGTGATTTCGCGCTGGTGGCCTCGGGCGGCAATGGCGCGCTGCATGTGGTGGCGATCGCGCGGGAGCTGCATATCCCGACCGTGATCGTGCCGAACTTCCCTGGCCATTTCTCGGCTGTTGGCATGTTGATCGCCGATGAGCGGCAGGATTTCGTGCGCACCCATTTCGCGCGGCTGGATGGGATGGACACGGCCGGGCTGGTGGCCGAGTTCGAGGAGATGATCGCCACCGCGCGGGCCACGCTGCGCCACACGCGGGATGTGGAATATCAGATCGAGCTCGATCTGCGCTATGTCGGGCAGGAATTCAGCCTGTCGGTGCCGGTCGCGCTGGAGAGTCTGCGCGCGGGCGACTGGAAGGGCGTGCGGACGGATTTCGATGCTCTGCACGAACAGCGTTACGCGCATCACTCGCCCGAAGAGCCGGTGGAGGTGGTGAATCTGCGCCTGGCGGCGATCGGGCATCGGCCGCGGCTGAACTTCCCGAAATTCGCGCCGACCGGGGCGGCGGTGCCGGTGCGCACGCAGATCGTCGCCTTGCATGATGTGAAAAATCCGCTGGCCTGTCCGGTGTATGAGCGCAGCGAGCTGGGCGGCGGGGCGGTGATCACCGGGCCGGCCGTGATTCAGGAGATCGCGACCACCACGCTGCTCTGGCCGGGCGATGTCTGCCGTGTCGCCGAGACCGGCGAGATGATCATCACCGTGGCCGGCAAGTAGGAGAGCGCAGATGGCACATGCATTCGATCCGGTGACGCTCGAGGTGATCCGCAATGCGCTGCCGGCGATCGCCAACGAGATGGCGGCCGATCTGCAACGCACCAGCTATAATATGATGATTTATGAGGTGCATGATTTCTGCACGGTGCTGGTCGACACCAAGGGCAAGCTGATCTGCCAGAATGTTGGCGGTGTGTCGCACTTCATCGCCGATATGGGGGTGCTGATCGAGGATGCGATGGCGCGGTTTGGCGCCGAGGGCTTTGTGCCGGGCGATGTGGTGATCACCAACCACCAGGCGGTGGCCGGGCAGCATTTGAACAATATCGTGATCTACACGCCGTTGTTCCATCAGGGCGAGCTGCTGATGTTCGCGATGGTGCGGGCGCACTGGATCGATATTGGCGGCACCTCCACAGGCTTCGGCAACGCCAATGCGCGCGATCCGTGGGAAGAAGGGCTGCAGCTGGATCAGATCAAGATCTATGAAGGCGGCAAGCTCGACGAGAAGATCTACAAGATCCTGCACGACAATATTCGCTTTCCGGAATCCTCGCTGGGCGACATGCGCAGCCAGATCGCCGCCTGCAAGCTGGGCATGCGGCGGATGGAGGAGTTGCTGGAGAAATACGGCAAGGACACCGTTCTGCCGGCGATCGAGCGGATCTTCGATGAGACCGAGCGGAAATGCCGCAATGTGGTGCGCGGCTTTGCCGATGGCGTGTATGAGGCGGAATCCTCGATGCTCGGCAAGCAGGGCAGCGTGCGCATCCATGCCAAGATCACGATTTCCGGCGAGGATATGGAGATCGATCTCTCCGGCTGCGCGCCGGAGACGGCACTCGACAGCACCAATTCCCGCACGCTGGCGGCCGCGCGTGTGGCCTACAAGGTGCTGACCGGGCCGACCGAGGCGGTGAATGAGGGCGGCTTCCGCGGGCTGGATGTGGTGATCCCCGAGGGGAACATCATGATGGCGAGCTTCGGCAATCCGATGGTGATGTGGAGCGCGCTGGTGCCCACCGTGGTGGACACGGTGCTGAAAGCTCTTGCGCCTGCCATGAAGGATCTGGTGCCGGCGGCGCATCACGGGTTGCTCGGTGGCGCTGTGGTGTTTTTCGGCAATGATCCGAAGACCGGGCGGCGCTTCATCGTGCAGAGCGTGGAGGGCGGTGGCTGGGGCGGGCGTCCGCATGAGGATGGCGTGCATGCCTCGGTTTCGATCTGTCAGGGCGATGTGCGCAACGGCTCGATCGAGGGCATCGAGTTGAAATGCCCGGTGGTGGTCGAGGCGCGGCGGCTGGTGCCGACTTCCGGTGGCGCGGGGAAGTTCCGCGGCGGGCTGGGGCTTGAGGTGCAGGTGCGCAATCTTGTCGAAGGGCGATGGAACCTTGACCCGGCACGGCGCGCCGCCTCGCCGCCCTGGGGGCTGTGGGGCGGCAAGCCCGGTTATTATCATCAGCATTTCATGCGTCGGCCAGGCGAGGCCGAGTTCAAGCCGGAGGTGGGCTATGCGGTGCCGGTGCCGGTGGGCTCGTCGTCGATCACCCGCACCGGCGGTGGTGGCGGCTGGGGCAATCCGCTGGAGCGTGATCCCGAAGCGGTGCGGTGGGATGTTGTTGAGGAATTGATTTCGGTGGACGCAGCACGTGATGAGTATGGTGTTGTGATCGGGGCTGGTGCTTCCGTTGATGTCGAGGCCACGAGAACGCTGCGCGCGAAGCTGTCGACGGTCTAAAGTTTCAGAAGTTTTTTGCTTCTTTTTTTCAAAAAAGAAGAATCTTCCTTACGCAATCTCACGTTCCCGAATGGTGGTGCGTCGCACATCGCGTTTGTAGATCGTGTCTGCGAAGTCCGAACCGCGATGCATGGTGCACATATTGTCCCAGCAGACGAGGTCGCCGGCGCGCCAGGCGTGGCGGAAGGTGAAGCGGTCTTGGGTGGCAAATGCGGTGAGGTCGCGCAGCAGGGCGCGGCCTTCGTCGATGTCCATGCCGACGATGTGCGAGGCGTGCGAGGCGATGTAGAGCGCGCGGCGGCCGGTGGGGGCGTGGGTGTGCACCAACGCGTGTCGCACTGGCGGGCGGGAGGCCAATTCCTCCGCCGTGGGGTGGGGAAATCCGGCGGCCATGCGGGAGTGCCAGATCGAATGTTCGGCGACGAGGCCATCGATGCGGGCTTTCATCGCCTCCGGCAGCGCGGCGTAGGCGAGGCGCATGTCGGCGAAGAAGGTGTCGCCGCCTTCGGGGGGAACCTCGTGCGCGGACAGCAACGAGTAGGTGGCGCGGTTGTCGTGGAAGGACATGTCGGTGTGCCAGAGGCGGTCACCGAGGCGG
>CAIVDX010000213.1 GCA_903904805.1 uncultured Rhodospirillales bacterium | reverse complement strand
TGGCGTTGGAGAGCAGATTGCAGAGTAGCTGCAGGATGCGGTCCGGGTCGCCGTCGAAGACGATGGGGTCGACGTCGGGGGGAACAATCTCGACGGTGACTCCGGCGGCTTCGGCCATGGGGGCCATGGTCTCGACGGCCTGTACGAGTAGCTCGTGCAGCGAGCAGCGATGGATGGAGATCGGAGCGCGGTCGGAGTCCATGTGCTCGAGGTCGAGAATGTCGTTGATGAGCCGGACCAGGCGGTCGGTGTTGGTGCTGGCGATGCGCAGCAGGTTGGCGGCCTTGGCGTCCATGTTGCCGAGCATGCCGCTGGAGAGCAGGCCGAGCGCGCCGCGAATGCTGGTGAGCGGCGTGCGCAGCTCATGCGAGACGGTGGAGATGAACTCATCTTTGATGGTGTCGATATGGGTGTGCTCGCGCAACATCTGTTGCTGCTGCATGCTCATGCGGATGGCTTGTTCGGTTTCCGCGGAGAGCTGACGCACCTGTCGTTGTGCGCGTTGCCATGCAATGAGAAGGGCTGCGCAAACGATTAGCAGCGTCGCGATGACGAGGTAAGCAAGGGTCATGATAGGTGCGAATTCATGGTATCGCACGGAAGGGCCACGAAAGTAGGCCGAAAGGGGGCTTTAGGTAGGTACATACGACGCAGTTTAGGCCGAGTTTGTGCTAGTGGGCAGGGATTCGGCGAGGCGGATGACGGCCTCGCGGGCTTCTTGAGCCGCGACTTTGCGGTTCGCGACGCCCTCCGGGCTGAAGGTGATGGGCGACTCCGCGAACTGGAGCGTGGCGTGGAGGCGGTGCAACGAGAGGAAGCTCCAGATGTGTTCGAGCAGCGATTGCGGGCCCCAATGGACGTCGTGACGGAGGGTCTTGCCGGCGGCCAGATCCTCAGGGGAAAGGGTGTAACTGATAAAACTGGCCGTCATGGGTTCGCCAGCCTCAATGGTCTGTGCGATGAGGCCGGTGCGGAAGGGCATCGCTAATTCGTCACCAACACCGGTGGTGCCCTCTGGGAAGAAGACCACTGGCAGGCGGTCGCGGAAACCTTTGGCCATGCCTTCGGCGGCCTTGCTGGCACTGCCGCCGGCGCCGCGGGCGACGTAGATGGTGCCGGACATCATGCTCATCCAGCCGAGCAGGAAGGTCTTGCGGAGCTCGATTTTGGAGACGAAGACGCAGGGACGGATGGCGGAGTGGAGCAGAATGTCGATGTAGGTGAGGTGATTTGAAATCGTAGCGCCGTGCTCCGGTATGGGGCCGCTGGTGGTGTAACTCACATCCATAGCGCGGAGAGTGCGTCCGCAGAAGCGGCTGAGCCACGCTGCGCGCTCGGGGCGAGTGCGGGGGCGGACGATCATGAGCTCGACGGCGGCGTAGCTGAAGTAGGCGATCAGGATAAAAGCGCGCCATAGGTTTCGGAAAAAAGACAAACTCAGGACTCCGGTGGTGGGTTTCCTCAATGAGTCTACAGGTGGCGACTGTAGGTATGCTGGGAAGTGGTGCTAGAGCAGACAAACTTTTTCCGGCGACGAGTAGTT
>CAIVDX010000212.1 GCA_903904805.1 uncultured Rhodospirillales bacterium | reverse complement strand
CTCGACCTTGAGCAGGGTCACGTCGTCCGGCTGCAGGCCCTCGGCGGCCAGGATCAGCGGCCAGATCACGTTGGAGGAGGTGAAGGTCGCGGTGGCGATCTTACGGCCCTTCAGATCCTTCAATGTCTTGATCGGCGAGCCGGCGGTGGTGAAGATCGCATCGGGCTGGACGGTGAACACGCCGAGGATGGCCTTCACCGGCATCTTTGTCTGCGCGGACGCCTGCAGCAGTGCGGCGAAACCGCCCGAGCCGACATCGGCGTTGCCGGTGGCGATGCGGGTGAGCGCCTCCGACGAGCCGCGCGCGGACTGCACGGTGACGTCGAGGCCTTCGGCGGAGAAGAAGCCGCGCTGCCTGGCATAGAACGGGATCGCCTTGTCGCCGCCGGGCAGCCAGTCATTCATGTAGGTCAATGTGTCGGCGGCCTGCGCCGCGCCGGCGAACAAGGTGCCGGAGAATAGGGCGCCGGAGAACAGGGCGCCAGAGAACATTGCGCCAGAGAACATTGCGCCAGAGAACAGGGCGAGGGTGGCCATGGGCGCGAGCGGGCGCAGCAGCCGGGTGAGGGGGAACATGGTCATGGCGGCGTATCCTCAGCTGGGAAATGGGTCAGGCGGCGACGGGGGAATAGCCGTAGGAGCGGCGGAACATCTCCTGCATATGGTCGTCCGCGGTGCAGGGCTCGAAGCGTTGCGGCAGGTCGTCGCTCACGCAGGTGGCGATGGGGGCGATCACCGCATCGGGCCGGGGGCCGTAGAAATAGGCCAGCGAAAAACGGTCGCGCGCGGTGCTGTTGTTGCGCACGCGATGGAAGTTGGAGCGATAGACACCGTTCGTCCAGCGCGCCATCAGGTCGCCGAGATTGACCACCAGCGCACCGGCGATCGGCGGCGCGGCGATCCAGTTGCCGGCGACATTCTGCACCTCCAGCCCGCCGACATCGTCCTGCGCGAGCAGCGTGACGCCGCCCCAGTCGGTGTGGGTGCCCGCCCCCAGCTGGTTGGCGCGCGCCGCGGTGGGATGGGGCGGATATTTGATCAGCCGCAGCGAGGCGTTGGCGTCGCGATAGAAGGGTTCGAACCAGCCAGGCGCCAGCTCCAGCGATTGCGCGAGCAGCGACAGCACGCGATCGCCCGCCAGCTGCAGGGCGCGGTGCAGGGCGAGTGTCTGCTCGGCAAAGCCTGGCAGGCTGGCCGGCCAGCGATTATGGCCGTAGCCGCGCCAGTGTTTGGCGAGCAGCGGGTGATTCTCGGGCAGATCGACGCCGCAATAGAAGCTTTCCTTCAGGTCGGGCGGGGCCTTTTCGGCGGTGTCATCCTGGCTGTCGAGCACCTGCGCGCCGACCGGCTCATAGCCGACCCGCGACGGCGATGTGTGCATCGCCAGCGCCATTTTCTCCTCGATCGGCAAGGCGAAAAACCGCTCCGACCAGGTGAACTGGTCGGCGATCAGCTCGGCGGGAACCGCGTGGTTCACGATGTAGAAAAAGCCGGTCTCGCGGCAGGCGCGGTGGATCGCGGTGGCGATGTGGGAGGCATCGGCGCCGCCGATGTCGATGATCGGCAGCGCCCGAGACGCCTCAGCTGGCGTATAGATGTGCATGGTCGCCCTCGCGCGCTCTGCCACGGATGATCTGGCCAGCCTATGTGCTGCCCGGTGCCCACACAAGCGGCCATGGCGCGCGCTGGCTAAAACATCGCCATCTGTGGCGACATTTCACCGCGCTCGTCTGCAACTGGCTCCGCCACACGCGGCAACTCACGCGCCCCGCACGCCCACAGATAATCCGCAACCGCATCCAGTTCCGCTTGCTGGCGAGTCGTGTCATGCGCATCGCCCTGCGGCACCCAGATCACGGTGGCATAGCGGGCGCGCGTGAGCAGGACGCGGTAGGTGTTGCGGCGATAGTCCTGGTCGTCGGGCTTGCGGACCTCCTGCCATTTGGTGCCCTTGAAGGCGCGCGGGCGCCAGACCCGGCCCTGGCGCAGGAAGTCGCCGCCCCAGCAGAGCCCGACATAGTCAAGCTCCAGTCCCTGGCAGGAGAATTCCGTCGCGACCTGTTCCAGCGCGTCCGACGCGCGCACATCCTCCGGCCAGCGATCGAGGAACCAATGCGCGACGGCGGACGCATCCATGTGGGGCAGTTCGGCACCCAGCCCGTCGGCGCGCAGGCGGGCGGCGCCGGAACTTGCCACCAGGCCGCAGCGCCGGTTGCCGCGGGCGGCCGCACGCAGCCAGGCGCGCATGTCGGCCAGCGATCTGGTCAGAAAAAATGGCAAGCTGTCGTTGTCGCCGCTGGTGTCATTGGCGATCGCGCGGGCGGCGCTGCTGTCGGAGCGCAGCACGGCCTCCACCCAGTCGGTGGCGCGTTGATTGATGATCGAGCGTGTTGCAACGGTCAGATGCAAGGCCGGATCGACAGTGAGACCAGGCAGATTGGCCAGACGCTGGCGCGGCTCAGGCGCGTCCAACGTGGCGGGCGAGGCGAACACCGCCCAATCCGGGCGCTCCGCCAGGGCCGCGCTCCATTCCGCCAAACCACCCTCGCCGGTGTGGATCTCCTGGCCGTTGCCGATCAGGCAGACCATCGCGACGGGTTCGGGGTGGCGGGCCATGATGTCGAGCAGGTAGGCGGGCTCGGATTCGGTGAGATGCAGCGGCTTTTTCGCGGTCTTGCGGCTGGCGTGCGCGCCACTCCAGCAGCGCTGCGCCTCGTCGATCACCACCAGGGTTTCGCTCGGCCAATGGTCCGTCCTGGTGAGATATTCGGTGCGGAACCAGGGCAGTTGCTGGATGGTCTGGTTCACCGGGCGATGGGCGGCGCGCTTGGATTTGTCGGGCTCGCGGGCGATGTCGCGTGCAAGGGCCTCGCGGAAGACGTGGACGAGGGAGGGGTTGCCGGTGAGGAAACTGCCGCCGCGGGCGAAGGCGACATCGAGGCCGCAGAGTGTTTTGCCCGCGCCGG
>CAIVDX010000211.1 GCA_903904805.1 uncultured Rhodospirillales bacterium | reverse complement strand
GTCTTCCAGTTCCAGCCAGGCGGCCTAGGCATCGCCTTCCTTCGCCAATATCAGCAGGCTGGCCTGAAGGACAGCATCCCGATGGTGGTCGCCGCCCCCTCGCTTGACTCCACCACCCTTGCTGCGGTGGGCGACGCAGCGCTTGGCGTGCATGTTTCCTCGCATTGGAATGCCGACCTGGATAACCCCGCCAACAAGACCTTTATGACTGCCTTCGTCGCAAAGTACAACCGCTTCCCCACCGTCTATGCGTCGCAGGGCTATGACACTGCGCTGGCCATTGGCGCCGCGTTGAAGGGCTGTGGCGGCGACGTCGCTAACACTGAGGCCTTCCGAAAGGCCATGAAGCCGGCGTCCTTCAACGCCGTGCGCGGCAAGTTTGCCTTCGGCAACAACCAGCACCCTATCCAGGACTGGTATTCTCTCTCGGTCGTGCCTGGTCCGGACGGCAAGTTGAGTCTGAAATCCGGCGAAAAGCTCCTGTCCGACTACGGCGACGCCTATTCCAGCCTCTGCAAGATGTGAGAGCCCGTTGAGCCTTTTGCTGGAGCAGTGTCTCAACGGGCTTCAGCTCGGGGTGATGCTGTTCCTGCTGGCCGCCGGGCTCACACTGGTGTTCGGCATTCTCGGCCTGATCAATCTGGCGCACGGCTCGCTCTATATGGCCGGCGCCTACGCCGCCGCCCTCGCTGCCGCCTATCTGCCATGGTTCGGCCTGGCGATCCTCTGTGGCGTGTTCGCCGCCGGGCTGCTTGGCTTCGCCATTGAAACCGTAGTGCTGCGCCCCCTCTACCAGCGCCCTCATTTGGACCAGGTGCTCGCCACCTTCGGCCTGATCATGATCGTCAATGAATCCGCCGCCATCGCCTTCGGCCGCCAGCCGATCCGTGTGGCTGTGCCGGATGCACTTGCCGGCTCGGTCAGCCTGGTCGGCGTGCCCTATCCGATCTACCGCCTGCTGATCATCGCCGCTGGTCTCATTGTCGCGATCAGCCTGTGGCTGCTGATCAACCGCACCCGCGCCGGAGCGCTGGTGCGCGCCGCCGCGTCCGACCGCGAGATGGTCGCCTCCCTGGGCGTTCCTGTGCGTGCGCTGACCGCGTCTATTTTCGTCCTCGGCGCGGGTCTCGCCGGACTTGCCGGCGCGCTGATCGGCCCGATCTTGTCGGTGGAGATCGGCATGGGTGAGCGCATCCTGATCACCACGTTCGTTGTCATTGTGATCGGCGGCGTGGGCTCCGTCCGCGGCGCCTTCGCCGGCGCGATGCTGGTTGGCCTGGTCGACACCGCATCCCGCGCCTTCCTGCCTGACATTCTGCGCACCTTGATGGCCGGCGCGGATGCCGATGCGCTCGCCGGCGGCCTCTCCTCGATGGTGGTGTTCGTGCTGATGGCAGCCGTCCTGCTCGTCCGTCCGCGAGGCCTGTTCCCCGCCCATGCCTGACCGACGCCGCGCCGAGCCCATCGCCATCTGCATGTTCGCAGCTCTGCTGCTGGCCGTGCCCGCCATTGCAGGCGCGCTCGACACCCCAGACCTTGTCAGCCTCGCCACACAGGCAATCATCTATGGCCTTGCGGCCGCCAGCCTCGACCTGCTGATTGGCTATACCGGCCTGGTCTCGTTCGGCCACGCCGCCTTCTTTGGCCTCGGTGGATACGCGGTCGCCATCCTCACTGTAAACGCGGCCCGCGGCGACACCCCATCCCTGACCGATGCCTCGAGCGTCTGGCTCTGCGCGATCGCCGTCGGCGCGCTCGCCGCCCTGATGATCGGCGCGCTTTCGCTGCGCACCTCCGGCCTGCAATTCATCATGATCACGCTGGCCTTCGGCGAGATGCTCTATTTTCTGTTCGTCTCGCTGAAAGCCTATGGCGGCGATGACGGCATCGGCTTCCGCCGGCGCAATGCCATCCCCGGCCTGAACCCGCGCGATGACATCGCTTTCTACTATGTCTGCCTCAGCGCCCTGGCGATCTTCCTGGCCATATCAGCCGTCTTCCTGCGCGCCCGCTTCGGCACGACGCTGCAGGGTATCCGCCAGAACGCCCGCCGCATGCTGGCCGTCGGCATCGCCCCGCAGCGCTACCAACTCGCCTGTTTTGTCATCGCCGGCGCGGCAGCCGCCCTCGCTGGAGCCTTGCAGGCCAACGCCCTGCGCTATGTCAGCCCGGACATGCTGCACTGGACCACCTCCAGCGAGCTGATGGTGATGGTGGTGCTCGGCGGTGTAGGCAGCCTTTTCGGCCCTGTTCTGGGCGCGGTGGTGTTCATCCTGCAGCAATCGCTGCTCGGTCGCTGGACCGTGCATTGGATGCTGGCGATGGGACCGGTGCTGATTCTGGTGGTGTTGTTCGCGCCGAAGGGGCTGTGGGGGGGGATCAGGAAAAGTGAGTGAAGGCCTTCCCTTTTGAAAGAAAGAAGCAAGAAAACCTTTGGTCATGTGGTGGTGTGCCCGGGAATTTGGCCATTCCGTTGGATTGATTATAAAGGCCGCAATC
>CAIVDX010000210.1 GCA_903904805.1 uncultured Rhodospirillales bacterium | reverse complement strand
GCCACCTCGGCCAGCACAGTTGTCAGCGCCTCGCGCACCTGAGCCTCGGAAGATTGCACCGAGGCGTCGGCAGATTCGATCTCGCGTGCCACCTTGCCCCAGAAATCAGGCTCCCAGCTCGCGTCAAAGCCGTAGCTCCACAGGTTGAACGGATTGGACAGCGTGCTGTTCGGCTTTGCGCCACCGGCCAGGCCGCCCGCACCATTGGCAACCGTCGCCGCGTTGGTGCTGCTGGCTGGGGCGGCCGATTTGCCGAAGGCGGCGAACAGACCCTTTTTGCTGGCCTGCTCATTGGTGTAGCTGCCATTGGCGTTCGCGGTCGGATATTGCTCTGAACCAACGACCTGGCGCTGATAGCGGGCCTCCTCCAGCCGGGCCGCGGCAATCTGCACATCGAGATTGGCCGCAGCCGCGCGCTGTTCGAGGCGGGTCAGTTCGGGATCGCGGAAAATCGTCCACCAAGCCGCCGGCGGCGCGCTGGCCACCGGGATCGACACGTTTTTCACTGGCGCAGTCGGGATCTTTTTCGCGGTAATGTCGCTGAAGCCAGCCGGCGACGTCACCTCGGGTGAGCGGAAATCGGGCCCGACGACGCAGCCGGTGGCCGCGATTGCGAGCAGCAGCGCGCCGACTCGGCAGATGACGAGATCAGTGCCCAATTTGGGTCCCCTTCGGCGGCGTCTTGAGAAACAGTGTCAGCGGCCAGATGCACAGCGCGATCAGCGCAAGCATGTAATAGACATCGGTATAGGCCATAAAACTGGCCTGGGTCTGCACGCTGCGAGCGACCTGGGCGAGGCTCTGACCGTGCAGGTCGGTGGACGACGTGATGCCTTCGGCGAGCCGCGCCGTATGGAACTGGCTGCGATATTGCAGCCAGATGCTGGCGAAGGCGACGCCGATAGAGCCGCCGAGATTGCGCATCAGATTGGAGATCGCAGCCGCCTCGCTGCTCTTGTTCGGTGGCAGTCCCACATACGAGGCGGCCGAGATCGGAATGAACAAAAAGGGCAGTGCGAACACCTGATAGGAGCGCGCCCAGGCGACATTCCAAAAATCCATCGACAGGCTGAGCGTCGTGACACGCAGCATCGCAATGCCAAGCGCGATCATCGCGCCCGCCAGGATCACGCCGGGCCTGAATTTCTGCGTGGCTATGGCGGCGAATGGCATCAGGCCCGCGGTCATCATGCCGCCAATGCCAAGCGAGAGCCCGGCCGTCGTGGCATCGTAACCAAGCAGGGACTGGCTGAGCTGCGGCAGCAACTGTGTCGAGCTCATCAGCATGAAGCCGATGACAAACATCACGCCCGCGGAAATGGCGAAGTTCTTGAACCGCATGAGCCGGATGTCGACCGCCGGGTGCGGATGGTCCCATTCCCACACCATCAGAAAGGTAAGGCAAACCAGGCTGATCACGGCGAGGCCGGCTATGAAGCCGGAATTGAACCCATCCTCGCGCTCGAACTGGTCAAGCAAAATCTGCAGGGAGCCAAATCCGATCGCCACCATCGCGAAGCCGACATAGTCGATGTTGAAGCCCTTTTTCAGCAGGGCACGCCGTTCTTGCACCAGAACATCCGGCTCGTCGACGAAGATCCAGGTCAGCATCAGCGAGAGGATGCCGAAGGGCATGTTGATCAGAAAAACCCAGTGCCAGGAGAGATTGTCCGTCAGCCAACCGCCCACCACCGGGCCGATCGCGGGTGCCACGAGCACTGTAAAACCATAGAGAGCGAACACCTTGGCGCGTTGATTGGGCGGGAACGTGTCGGCCAGCATCGACTGCTCGGCTGGTGCCAGGCCACCTCCGCCGATCCCCTGGATCACTCGCCAGACCACCATGAAGGTGAGCGATGTCGCCAGCGAGCACATCAGCGAGCTGATGGTGAACAGGATCACGCAGATCATGTAAAAGCGTTTGCGGCCGAGTACATTCGACAACCAGCCGCTGATCGGCAACACGATCGCGTTCGACACCAGATAGGAGGTGACGATCCAGGTGGCCTCGTCCTGCCCAGCACCCAGGCTGCCCGAAATGTGGCGCAACGCGACGTTGGTGATGGTGGTGTCCAGCACCTCCATGAAGGTGGCGATCGACACGATCACCGCGATCAGCCAGGGGCTGTACGGACCTGCAGCCGACCGCGGCAAATAGGGCCGCGATTGCGTTGCGGCGGTGGCCACCTTCAGCGCACCCGCACCGTCGCTGTGACCGACATGCCCGGCGAGAGCCTGATCTCCTTCGCCTTCGGATCGTCGAACACGATCTTCACCGGCAGGCGCTGCAACACCTTCACCCAGTTGCCGGTGGCGTTCTCCACCGGGATGGTGCTGAAAACGCCACCCGTTCCGGCCTGAAAACTGTCGACCTTGCCGCGCAACAAGACGCCGGGATAGGCGTCGACGGTGATGTCCACCGGCTGGCCAGGCTTCATGTCGGCCAGCTGTGTTTCCTTGAAATTCGCCGCCACCCAGGTCTCGGTTGGCACGACCGAGACGATCGACTGGCCGGCCATCACATAGTTGCCGGGCTCAACCGAGCGCTTGGTGGTGTAGCCGGCCTGCGGCGCGGCGACCTTGGTG
>CAIVDX010000209.1 GCA_903904805.1 uncultured Rhodospirillales bacterium | reverse complement strand
CTTGGCTTCCAGCTTGCCGGGGATCGCGCCGCCGGTCGGCGACATGTTCTGCCAGAACAGGATATGGTTCCAATGCTGGCCGGCATTGTTGAACACCGGGGCGATGTCGGGCTTGTTGTAGGACAGCGCAACGATCTCCTCGAGCGACTTGCCCTGCAGAGCGGCATCCTTCTCGACAAAGCCGTTCAGCGCGGTGACATAGGCCTGATGATGCTTGCCGTGATGCAGCTCCAGGGTCTCCTGGCACATGCCGCGCTCGGCCAGCGCGGTGACGGAATAGGGCAGGGTGGGCAGTTCGAAGGCCATGGTCGCGTTCTCCTGGTGAATGGTATGGCCGCCCTCTCATGGGTCGGCCGGGCAATCTGGTCGCGCCCAGGTTAGCTATGGGGACGCGGCGGGAGCGTCAAGCGGTGGACGGGACACATATGGATGACAGCCTGGCGATAATGGCCCGACGGGTCGACCCGGATCGCTATCTCTGCGCCCTGTTCGCCCCCGCCGACCGCCGCGATCTGCTGTTCCTGCTCGCCGCCTTCGACCACGAGCTCGCCCGCGCCCGCGCGGCGGTCAGCGAGCCCGGCCTGGCGCTGATCCGCCTGCATTGGTGGCGCGAGGTGCGCGACGGCGCGCGCCGGCGGCACGAGGTCGCAGCCCCGCTCGGTGCCGCCCTCGACAGCGGCGCGCTCGATCGTGGCTTGCTCATGGAGATGGTCGATGCCCGCGAGGCCGAGGCCGATGAGGCGCCATTCGCCACCATCGCTGACTGGCGCGCGTTTCTGTTCGCCACGGCCGGGGCCGCCAACGCGGCAGCGGCGCGCGCGCTGGGGGCGGCGTCGGAGGCACCACGCCCGCTGGGGGCCGCCTTCGGTGCCGGCCGCCTGCTGCGCGCCGCGCGCGGCCTTGCCGCCCAGGGCCGTTGCCTCCTGCCGCTCGAGGCGCTTGCCACAGCCGGCCTCGACCCGCATCAACTCCGGGCAACGCCGGGTGATCCACGTTTGGGCAGTGTATTATCCGTCCTCGCCGCTGAGGCAACGGGCTGGATCTCCGCCTCCCGCGGCATCCCGGTGGCCACCCGTCTGCCAGCGGTTTTTGCCCGGCTGGACCTCACCGTGCCTGAAAGCCCACCCGCTCCGCGTGGCTTCGGCGCCCGCGCATCGGTGATTTTGTCAGGATTGGTCGGCCGATGACGGGACGCGGTGGACAAACCCCACCGCGTCCCGTCAGTTTCAGTGGCGAACCGGCAGCCGTCCGGTGCGCACCAGCGCGCCGGTCAGGCGTCTGGCTTCCTCCAGGCTTGGCCAGACGCTGCCGTCGAGTTCCTCTGCACGCAGATCGATGGCGACCAGGCGGAAGCCGAACTCATGGGTCACGGCGGCGGCAACAAACACGCCGTCGACTTCAATGATATGGGATTGCAGCATGATGGGGGTCTTTCAGTGTCGGTGAACAGAGGATCGGTGCGGTGATCGCTCTATCGACAGCGTCGACCGAAGATGGGGTTGGCCACACGCATAAAAACACTCCTGTGCTGCGGTATTATATAAACTACATCAAAGAGCGGTGGTCAACATGAATACAACGTACACGAATGCTACATTGGCGCCCAGTCTCATCACAGTCGCCCTGGTTATCCTGCTGATCGTGCTGCTCAG
>CAIVDX010000208.1 GCA_903904805.1 uncultured Rhodospirillales bacterium | reverse complement strand
GCGAGTTCATGGGCCTTGTCGACAATCTCCCGCATCAGGGTGTGGTTATGGAATGCGGTTTCAGCCGCGAGGTCTGCGGGGATGTGAGGCTCGGTGTCGGTTGGCAACGGGTGGGGCATGGTGGCAGCATATTGTCCGAAACGGAGGTCTGCGGCAAGATAAAAGTCCTAGGATAATGTTCTTTTTTGAAAAGGGGGCAAAAACTCTGGTGGTTTGGGTGCGGGGGGAGGCCGATGAGCAATGGTCTGTTGCATTGAGCCCCGGGCGCATTGCGGCGAGACCACGCCGCAGGAGCGCTGTTGGCTAGCGCGCCGGCATGGCGGTTTTTTCGTGCGGGAGGCCGCCATCGTCGATGTCGAAATCCGGGTCGAGCAATGTGCGGCCCTGGGCGCCGATGAAGGCGGTCTGGGCTTTGATCCACAGGCTGGGTTTCTGCTGCGTCGCGTAGGCGAGCAGGCGCGCCTTCAGATCGGCGACGATGTCGGGGTGGGCGTCGGCGACATTGTGCTGTTCGCCGATGTCGGTGGCGAGATCGTAGAGTTCGATGCTGCCGGGCCGCAGGGACGGCAGCGGATCAGCAATCTGCAGTTTTCACCGACCTTGAATGTCGCGCTGCCAGAGCAGAGCTTTCTGACGTTCTACCCGCCGACGGATATCCGCTACGAACTGTTGAAGCAGAGTTGGTTTGTGCCGTTTGATGTGCTGGTCGGCAGGCTGTGGGGCCGGTCGGTTGTGACGTCGTTGGAGGCGTCGGTGCCGATATATTATGGGGCCGCGCCGCTGCATAAATACAAGATCGAGGCGCGGATCGGGTTCTTTTTCTGACGCGGCTGGGGTGGCATCGCCGCGGTCCCGCATTGGTGATGCGGGGCGCGCGGCGTGCTGGCGGTCAACGCAGGAGCAGGATCACCAACAGGATCAGCAGGATGGTGCCAAGGCCGAAGCCGCCATAGCCGTAATGTCCGTAGTTGCCGCCGGCCCAGCCGCCATAGCTCAAACCCAGGCCGCCACCGAACAGAAGAAAGACAAGCAGGATAAGAAGGATCAGGCCCATGTTGGTTCTCCGGCGCAGCGTGGATTTGACGGCACGTTGCGGGGAGGCACGCGCAAACTCCCCCTCTGTGCGGGGGGAGCGTGCGCCGGGGCGGGGGTGGGGGGAAGGTTCGGGAAATACCTAGATGTCCTGGGGCTCAGAGCGCGTCGGCGCGGGTGCGGCGGATCAGCGCCAGGTCCGATCTGCGACGCTTTCACGGTTGAGGGGTGCGATGGTGGGCTGAAGCCCAGCCTCCGTTTTTTCGATTTTGCACCATCGTGGGTGCGTGGGATTCCGGGGGCATGCGCGCGCGCCCCGGAAAGACCCAAATCATAAAAGTCTTTCGGCTTTTCTTCAGAACAGAACGCGCGGCCTCCCTGCCCTGCCCTATCGGGGCAATCCGGCGATGGCGGCGGCGTCTCCGGTGGGGGCGAGGATGAACAGGCCGGTGTTGGCGCGGTCGACGATGTAGATGTTGCCGCGGTCGTCGGTTTCGACGTTGTTGATCTGGATGGCGGTTTTGCAGCGGTCTTTGCCATCCACTTTGATGCAGCGTTTGTCGGTGTCGGCGGTGATGGGGGGGATGAAGTAGCCGACCTCGTGGGGTTGGTAGGGGTTGGTGATGTCGAGCGCGCGGACGCCGGCGTTGAAGTAGGCGATGAATGCGAGTTTGTTGCGGTAGATCGGGGCCATGGACTCGTTGGAGGAGTGTGAGCCGAAGCGGCCGCCGCGGGCGCAGAAGTCGCTACCTCCTTCCGGGGCCGAGAAGTTTGAGACGACCATGGGATGGGCTTCGGCGGTGATGTCGGCGAACCAGACCATTTGGCGGGCTTCCTGACATTCATTGAGGATCTGTTCGTTGACGATCATCACGAAGTCGCGCTTGGCGCCAATTTTGTCATGCACGAAGCCTGGCACCGGCACGCCGAGCATCGGGTAGGTGGTGTGGGCGCCGACGAGGGGGAGCATCTCGAGTTTGCCGACCTGCGGGTAGGCGAGGTTTTCGCGGGTGGGGTCTGCGGGGCCGTGGAGGAGTTTGTCGCGGTCGACGATCTGCAGGATGCCGCCGCCGTTGGTGCCGTAGCCGAAATAGATGCGGTTGGCGGCCTGGCCCATCGAGATCATGCCGTGCAGCATGGTGGGGACCGGGCCGGTGGCACCTGGTTCCTGTCCGGGCAGGCCGAAATTGCGGATGAAGGTGGGGTGGGCGGGGTCGGACAGGTCGTAGACCTGGGTCATGCGGGGGACGCGCCAGCCGGGCACGCCGGAGACCAGGTAGGCGATGCCGTTGTCGATTTCCCACCTGCTTTTGTGGGTGCCC
Source organism: uncultured Rhodospirillales bacterium (assembly GCA_903904805.1). Lineage (GTDB taxonomy): Bacteria > Pseudomonadota > Alphaproteobacteria > Acetobacterales > Acetobacteraceae > CAIVDX01. The sequence goes on along the minus strand of CAIVDX010000208.1, from coordinate 4,362 downwards.
TTCTGGCCGTCGAGCCGGGTGACCAGCTTGGGGTGGGCGGGGTCGGCGGTGTTCCAGATCTCATGGGCGGAGTTGCCGAAGGTGCGGAGCATGTAGACGGCGGATTTGTCGCCCTTGGGGAGATCGGCGCCGTTGCAGACGCGGACCATCTGCGCGCCGCCATCCTCATACAGGCCGGGTTCGCCGGGGATGTGGGCGAGATATTGGATGTGGGCGGGGTCAGTGACGTCGAGGATGGAGGTGCCGTTGGGTTCGTTCTGGCCGGTGAGCGGGTTGAGCGGGGTTGGGATGTCGGTGGTGCCGCCATGGTGGCCGACATAGGCGATGGTGCGGTCGCCCTGGTGGGCGATGGTGGGCTGATAGGCGGAGCGGGCCTGCAGGCGGTCATGGCCGAGGAGTTTCAGGTTGGCGGCTTCGGGCGGGTCGCCGATCTGGGGCGTGGCGGGGCGGATTTCGGCGTGGGCGGTGGCGAGGGTGAGGCAGGCGAGGGCCGCGAGCTGGAGGATGGGGCGATTCATTGCGGGCGTTTCCTTGGCAGGTGAGGCCGATTTTCGGCTTGTTTATTGGTTGGCGACCCAGTGCTGAAACGGATCGCCGGCGAGCAGGGTGCGGGCGGCCTGTTCGGCCTGGGGGGTGATCGGCTCGTCGGAGACGAGGGTGGCGATGACGGCCTTGCAGTCGGTGGCGACGACGATGGAGAGGACCTGGCGGGTCTGGCCGAGCGGCAGGGAGAGGGTGAAGCGGCGGGCGCGGCCGGAGAGCGGGCCGAGTGAGGTGTCGGTGCCGGGGGAGGTGGGCGTGAAATCCTCGCCGTGCAGGTCGACATCGCCGATGCGGTCGATCTCGGTGTCGTCGGCGACGCCATTGTAGCAGTTGCAGAAGCCGACCTTGGTGCGGGCGAAGAGGCGGACCTCGTGGCCGCAGGCGGTGGCGGTGCAGGTGAAGGCCTGGCCGGGGCCCCACGGGTCGATCGGCAGGGACCAGTCGGCATTGTGGAAGGTGGGGCCGGAGGGGGGTGACACGCGCGCGGCCAGCGCGGTGGCGGCCACCGCGGCGAGGGCGAGGACGGGCAGTGCGATGCGCGGTGGTGTTGGTTTCATGCGCGCCTCCCGCGGTGACCTTACGCATCGGCGGGGCGGATGACCAGCGTTTGGCGGCTTCTGGTTGGGTAAGGCGGCGGTGGCGACACGATCGCGAGGGCAGTTTATATTGGCCGCCCCGTCACACACGCGATCGAGGCACCAGGCCATGTCGGACACCGAAACCTCTTTGGCCGCCGAGGCGGAGGCGCTGTATCTGGCCGGTCGGGATGACGATGTGGTGCGTCTGCTGGCGCCGATTGCCGGGGTGGCCGCACCCGACCCGGTGCTGCCGCGGCTGCTGGGGCTGGCGCTGCTGCGGCGGGGGGAGAGCGAGGCGGGGATTGGTCAGTTGCGTCGCTCGGTCGGGCTGGCGCCGGCGGATCCTTGGGGGCGGCTGCATCTGGGCTATGGGTTGCAGGCCATCGGACAGCATGCCGAGGCGCTGGAGCATATGAACGAGGCGGTGCGGCTGCGGCCGGGGGATGCGGTGCCGCTGGTCAATCTCGCGGCGATTCTGCTGAGCCTGAACCGGCCGGGCGAGGCGGGTCGGGCGGCGCGGCGGGCGACGCTGCGGGCGCCGCATATCGCCGCGGCGCACTACACGCTGGGGCTGGCGCGGATGGCCGAGGGGCGGCTGGGCGAGGCGGAGGAGGCGCTGGATACCGCGGTGCGGCTGGCGCCAGGGCTGGCGGATGCCTGGTTCCATCTCGGGCGGCTCTATGCCGGCACCGGGCGGGCGGAGCAGGCGATCGCGGCGATGGACGCGGTGCTGCGGATCGAGCCTGCGAACGCGGCGGCGGCCGAGGCGCGGGCGCGGTTGCTGGGGTGAAGGCCAGGGGTTTTGCCCCTGGCCTTCGTCCAAACTACTCAGCCGCGATCTGTGCCGTCAGCTTCGTTTTGAAGTGGGGCGCGACTTCGGCCATGAAGCGGGCCATTTCGTCTTTGGTCTTCTGATGGCCTTTCAGGCCGACATTGAAATAGAGGATGACCTCGTCGAAGCCGGCGGCCTCGACCTTTTTCAGCGTGTCGATGATGTGGGCGGAGTTGCCGATCAGCACCGAGTTGCCGGTGAGCTGTTCGGGCTTCACCTCGCGCAGGCGGGCGACCATGTCGATGAAGTAGCGGTAGCTCGGCGGCGAGGTGGCGGGGTCGCCGGGCAGCGCGGGGATCACGCATTCCTGGTAGTAGCGGATCTGGCGCGCGCGGGCGGCGGCCTGTTCGGCCTCGGTGTCGGCGAAGTGGATGAAGTAGCTGCACATCAGGCGCTTCGGCTCGTTGCCGTATTTCGCGCAGGTTTCGGTGTAGAGATCATGCACCTGCTGCATGCCGCCGAAGGTCATCACCGCGGCGAAGGGGGCGACGATGAGGCCGAAGCCGAGGCGGCCGGCGAGCTCGATGGAGGGCTTGGAGAAGGAGGCGACGTAGGCCGACATGGGGTTCTGCAGCGGCGAGGGCGTGATGGTGAGATCCTCGAACTGGTAGTACTGGCCCTTGTGGGTGACCGGTCCGCCGGCCCAGAGCTTGCGGACGATCTCCATACCTTCCTCGAAGATCGGCTGGTTGTTGGAGAAGTCGGCGCCGAAGGGTTCGTATTCGCGCTCGTCATAGCCGCGGCCGGCGGCGAAATCGACGCGGCCGCCGGAGATCAGGTCGAGCGTGGCCCATTGCTCGGCGACCCGGATCGGGTGGTGCAGCGGCAGCACGGTGACGGCCGGGGCCAGGCGGATGTTCTTGGTGCGGGCGGCGATGAAGGAGAGCAGCATTTCCGGCGAGGAGTTCACGCCGAGGGTGGAGAAATGATGCTCGCCGATCCAGGCGGAGCGGAAGCCGAGCTCGTCGGCATACAGGCCCTCGGCCAGAATGTCCTGCACGAACTGGTTCGGGCTGCGGGTGTTATTGGTGTAATTGTTGTCGCTGAGGGTGAAGTAGCCGAAATCCATGGTCGCCTCCCTGGGGGTGTTCTTGCGGCGTTTCTAACCGAGCGACTGACCCAGTGTCAAACCTTTTGCGCATTGGGCAACGCGTTGCACATCGAAAATAAGGGGGCAACGCGTTGCACATGGAAAATCAGGCGTGCAACGCGTTGCACATGAAAAATCAGGCTGGCAGCGCGTTACACGAAAAAATTGGGGCACGAAAAAATTGGGCGCCCGACGTTCAGCACGTGGGCGCCCGGTGGTGACGAAAGGCGGTGGGCTACTTCATCTTCTGGACGGTGATGGCCAGCGCTTCCTCATAGACGATGTCGACCTTCTCGCCGACGCGCAGGCGGCTGACGAAGGCGGCGACCTCGGGGTTCTTGGGGGCGACGGTGCGGGGGTGGTTGTCGGGCCCGAGGAAGGTGACGCTGCCGGTGGCGGGGTCGAGCGCGGTAATGGTGACCCGGCCGCTGCGCACGCGGGTGAGCTCCCCGCCGGGACGCTCGGCGGTGCTGTTGCGCTCGAAGCCCACGCCCTCGAAGGCCTGGTTGGTGCCGGCAAGCGGGCTGGCCACCTTGGCGGCGAGCGCCTGGTAGTAGCTGACGGTGACGGTGTCACCGGGGTGGATCTCGTTCAGGCGCTGCACGGCGTTGCCGACGACCATGCTGAGCAGCGGGCCGGATTGCGAGCCGCCGTCACCGCGCAGCAGAATTTCGCGGGCAACCGGATCGATGGTTTCGACCACGGCGACGATGGTGGTGGTTTGTTCGGTGTTCACCGAGGCGCAGCTGGCGAGCAGCGGCAAGGCGAGCGTGGCGAGCAGGATTGAACGACGGTTCACGATGGGCCTCCGCTTGGGGTCTGTAACATCGATAATATTGCCGAAAACGCGTGTTACCATCGCGCGGCGCGCGGTGAAAGTCTCAGCCCTGGGTGAGGGTCCATTGGCCTTCCTCGAGGCGGGTGAGGGTGCCGGCCTGCAGCAGGTCTTCGAGGCGGATGGCGAGGTCGCGCGCATCGAGGCCGGGGCTGTGGGTGAGCAGCTCGCGGAAGGTTTTCGGCCCCGTTGCGAGCGCGGTGAGGATGTCGATCGGGTCGCGCCGTTCGGTGAGCGGAAGGCGCGGGCGACGGGTGATCAGCAGGTCCGGCGCGTCGGCGGGCGTTGTGCAATCGAGGCCGATCTTGGCGGTGAGGCCGCGCTCGTCGCGGGTCACATCGGCGTGGAAGCCTGGTTTGTCGGGCGTGATGATGACATCACGGTCGGCGCGGAAGCGGGTGGAGATGGCCCATTCAGCCTGCGCATCGTCGAAGATATCGACGTCGTCATCAACGACCTGGACGAAGCGGAAGCCCATGGCGGC
>CAIVDX010000207.1 GCA_903904805.1 uncultured Rhodospirillales bacterium | reverse complement strand
CCGCGAAAACGGATCACCTTGCCGCGCTGGCTGGGCAGGAGGCTACCCGCCCATGATTACCCCCGACATTCTTCTGCGCCTAGGGTGGGTTGACCCTGAGGCGTGGGCGCTAATCATCGCCGCCGCATGCGACAAAAACGCCATCAACACCACTCAGCGCGCCGCCATGTTCCTCGCCAATGTCGGTCACGAGAGCGGCGGCGGGCGGAGGCTGGTGGAAAACCTCAATTACACACCGACCGCGCTCTTGTCGCGGTGGCCGCGCCATTTTACGCCCGAGACGGCGCAGGCACTTGGTCGCACCGAGGGCAAGGCGGCAAATCAACGCGGCATTGCCAACGCAGCGTATGGGCAAAGGATGGGGAACAATCTCTTCGACGATGGGTGGAATTGGCGTGGCCGGGGGTTGCTTCAAATCACCGGCAGGGCGGGTTACTCGCGCGTGGCCGTTATGCTGGGCATCCCCATGGATAAGCTGGCTGCGGCGTTGGAGACCCGGCAGGGGGCGGCAGACAGTGCTGCGATGTGGTGGCGCTTATCAGGATGCAATCAAATGGCTGATGCCGGCAAGATCGCCGCAGTTCGCGCCATCGTCAATGGAGGTAGCATTGGGCTAGATGATGTGATGGCGCGGTATCGCGTTGCCACGGCGGCGTTGGGCGGGGCGTAACGCCCCGAGACCGATCCATTGACGGGGGTTAAGTGGAAGGTTCGGTTGGGTCGGGCAGCGGGGCCACCTGAACCGCCCCGGCGGGAAGCCGGGCCTCGGCTGCGATGCGGCGCTGGTCGTCGCCTTCAATCAGGGCGCTAAACCATTCCACGGCATCCGCCTCAAACTTCTCCCGCTTGGACTGGAACGCGATCACGTTCTCCGTCTCGGGGTCAGGGTTCTTTGCCATAGTTCACCGCCTCCTTCGCTACCTGCATGATCGCAAGGTCGCCTTCATTCACCCAAACCAGCCTCATGTCGCCAAGCTGGCACATGACCGAGCCGCTAGCTTCCTTGCGCTGCTTTTCCGTCGGCTCGGCGGGCAAAAACCGCAGCGCGCGGCGCTTCTCGCCGGCCATCAGGCCGCCTCCCTTTCGGCCATCCGTGCCGTGGCGTCTGCGGCGAGCCACTTGGCTTCGGCCGCCGCTAGCGCATCCCGAAGCGTGAAGGGCGCGTGCCACACCTGAAGGTCAGGAACGCCAGCCGCCTCGCGGGCTGCGCTGATCTGCGCGCGGGCGGCGAGCAGTTCCCGGTGAGCGGCGCGGGCGGCGGCGATGGCGGTCTTGGTGGTCATCGGGGCATCTCCTGTCTGGAAGTCTTATGCGCCATCCCCTTAAGAAAGAAAAGGGTCTTTTTAGGGAATCCGCATCATCACCTTTTCGGTGTGGCCTCTACTGCGATGCAGCTTTGCCTTTGGGCCAACTCACACGTCGCTTGGTCGCGGTAGTGCGGGCTTATCCTTACTGAACAAACGGACGTGCACGTCCAGATAACCGCCACCCAATGCACCAGCAACTGGAAATCCTCAAGTCGGAGATCCATCGGATCTTCCATCAAGAACCATTTTTGCCTGGGCGATCCGCTCGCGCAGCTCGGCGTTCAGAACAGAATCGTCAACCGTAACATACTCCATACTCTTTGCTCCGGTGTTGATGTGTGCCCAAACAGCGTCAGACTCAATATTGACCGCGACCATTCCCTTGTCGCCAAGGGCGGCGGCAAGGCGCCAAAACGCAGGAAGTTTCGCCATGTCCTCGGGGTAACGATGCGGGTAGAGGTCCACCCGGCGCTCTTCGATCTCTGGGGGTTCATCGTCGTGGTCGCTGAAACCAAACACTGGCGATGACATGTGATTGGCGTATTCCCCCAGGACTAAATTCTCAGCTTCAACCATATCTGCTGGAGCTGCGGTCAAGGACCAACGGGCTTTGATATTCGAGACTTTCATCTTGGATCCTTTGCTTGGGTTTAATTTTTCGTCAAGTTTAGCAAGAGCCGGGTCGTATCAGGCTTTTTGGTTCATTCGGCAGCCTTCGCCCTGGCGATGGCGCGGGCTTCCTTCTCTGCCGCCACGCGGGCCATGAATGCGTCGGCTTCCTCGTCGCACCAGTCCGCATAGGCTGTCAGCGCCGCCGCAAGCTCGCGGGCCACCGATGCGTCGCAGGTATCAAGCCCCCACTCGGTTTTGCCATCATGGGACATGACGACGAACTGCCCGTCATCCCACCCGGCATGCAGGCCGACGGTGATTTCACCCTCAGCACCGGGACCAATCTCAAGGCGGGCAAAATGCCCATGGCGCAGCAGCGCCCGCACCGCCTCATAGACGGCGCGCTCATACGGCCTCGGCTCTGGAGTCGATTGCGCCTCGAAGGGGCAAACTCGGCCGGCTGGGCATGGTGCGCCGGCCACGCGCGTTCGATGGCAGCAGTTATCGTCGGTCATCACGTCTTCTCCACAATCTCACTCAACCGCAAAGATGGTGCCTCGTAGAGCATGAACTCGGCAGCCACGCGGGCTGAGGGGAAAGCACGGGCATCCATTTGGTCGAAGGTAAACCCCGACGCTATTGGTAACTTTGGCGGCGGGTTTCTAACCCATCCAAAGCGGGCATGAGGGGCCTTTACCAGCAGAGTGCGGAGGAAAATCATGCTGCCTCGGATGAGCTGATCATGCCCCCTCCCCCGAAAAAGTCGCCGGGACGGCGTGAACCGCCCCGGCGCAGTTGGGGGTCGGAGGCGATGCCTGTGCGACGGACTGGCTACCGTCTCCCTGGGCACCGGCAGGGAACTGACGCGCGGCGACGAACGCGCGCGCGACTGCCTCGGCTGGAGCGCCGGGCAGAAAATACACCTCGGGCAACGCCCGGTCGGGATAGACGGGCAGCGTGCGGATCACAGCCGACCTCCCTCGAAATACGGGCTTGCTGGTCATGTGGCAGGCTCCATCAACTCGGCCTGCTCCAGCGCACACGCGCACGGCTCGCGGCATGGGGTGCCTGTGTGCGGGGCGCAGCCGTTCTCCTGCTGGATCACGCGGAGCCAACTGCGCCGCAGCCGCTCGATCTCGTTGACCGCATCACAGGCGGCCTCATAGTTGGACGGCATCGGCTCAGATGGCGTCGGCCCGCCGGGTTTCCGCCACGCCGCAACAAGTCGCAGGCGGGCGAGAAGGTCGGTGGTTGTCGGGCGGTCACTCATCTGCATCAGCCTCCTGTGGCGCTTCGTTTCCCCAAATCGTCCAGCCCAACCGGGCGCGGCGGGCAAATAGCTCGACTTTCCTGGCGGCGGGATACATGGCTTCAATAGCGTCCTGCATTGCCTCTGGCTTCGCGCTGTGCGCCCCACGCGGGGCGAAGATGGTCTGCCTGATAGCTTCGCTGGCAAGAGGCAATGGCCGCCCCTTGGCATGAGTTGATCCGACTAGAACCATCTCTGTTAGCGGTTTGGTGATGCTCGGGCGCACGCCTTGAGCGCCGATAGGCGAGCCGTCAACACGGGTCTTGATCCATACGAATGCCACGCCGCGATAGTGCAGTCCCCAAGCGCGCATATAGTCCACAGCGCGGGCGACTGTGGATGACGTGACCCACATAAAAACCAAAGCGCGTGGCGCCAACAGCGCCGGCACGGGGAGCGCCATCATCTCGGCGTCCGACATAAGCGCATAAAATTTTCCAGCCGCTGCCCACTTGTCGGGGCTACCGTAGTAATCCCAAGGCGGATCAACCACCACCACATCAAACGGCCCCGTAGGAAGGGTCTGCCAGTATGTCATTTAGATGCGGCCCGGCGCTGCTGTTCAGCCAACCGCAGGCTTTCCTCCAGCGCATCGCAATCCGCAGTCGACCGAGCCGGCACCCATTCAAGAGCGCAGCAACGCAAATGATCCCGCACCGGCATCGGAACCACAAGCGGCGCATGGGTGGCGGTTCGCTGGTCGCCACTCATGGCTGGCCATCCGCCGCCAGAATGGCTGCGATCTGTTCTTCGTCCGTTGAGTTGTCGCGCAGGTTATCTTCTCGATCAGGGTCAAGCGTTATCAGCACGCCCGGCGCATACAGTTCGCACCGGCCTGTCATGGTCGGCGGCCAAACATCCACACCCTCGGGCTGCTGTTGCCAGTTGAGCGGTTCCTCTTGGTCTATCAAGAGTGACGGATTGGCACTCCTCGCGCAGCGAACGAATGTCGTCATCCATGTGTAGTTGGAGTAGCCGGAGCCGTCCAAGTAGAGAAACTTGCACCCCCGGCAAGTGGTCGTCTCGGGACGGTCAGCGCTCACTGGCAGCCCCCATCAACTCAGCCTGCTCCAGCACGCACCCGCACGGCTCGCGGCAGGGCTTGCCAGTTGCGGCGCAGGAGTTCTCGACCTGGATGGACCGGAGCCACCCGGCCCGCAGCCGCTCAATCTCATCTCACGCGTCGTGCAGTAGGCGATGCGGCCACAGGATGAACGCGGCCGGATGGCCAACGCAGGCGTCGTTCAGCCGGGCGATAATGTCAAGCACCTCGGTCATTTGGGACTGTGCTGGTTCATTTGGCACGGGGCGCATCCTCTCCTAAAGCCGCCAAGGCGACGGCGCGGAATGGGTTGTCGTCGATCCCGCCAGCCTCGCAGTGAACGAACGGCTCCGCTGCAATCTCGCGCAGCGCCGCCCGCAGCCGATCAATCTGCATTCGGACGGCGCTGAATGCCTCGTCCAAATCCCGCACCGGAGTGCCGCGCAGAACGTCGCTCACGCGGCGCTCAAGGTACGCAAGCGGGGTAGTCTTTGGGTCAGTGCTCATGTGCGGTAAGCCAAAAACAGAGAAAACAGAATAACGGCCATGCCAGAATTGGCAGCTCGCAATATCGGTTCGTCTGCAATTGTGGCGCTTGCCGTGCAAATGGCCGCCACTAAAACAAGAACGATCTGCATCACGCCACACCCCACCATTCATTCAGCACCAACACCACCCAAGCAGCGATGGGCAACACTACATCGGCGAGCATCATCGCCACGAACACCAAGGCTGGCGCGACGATCAACAGCCACGCGGCGCATTCGTCGTCGTTCATGCCTGCATCCCCCGGCGTATCTCTGCGGCTTTGCAGCGCCGTTCCCACGCGGCGACGGCATCACCGCCGGCCAGCCAGAACCACGCCTCCGCGATTTCGTATTTCACGTCGGCCAGTTTCTCGGCCGGCTGCTTCAGCGGGTGATCGGCCATGCTGTCGGCCCAGCGCTGCGCCGCGCGGTACATTGCGCGGGCCTCCGCGGCCTTGGCGCTGCGCCGCTCCACTTTGTGCGCGCGGCTGTGGCCGGCGGGCTGTGCTGCCACCACGGGCGGAGCGGCGAACCAGCCGCAGAACGGCGTGACCAGCCGCAGCCACGGGCGTTCGCTGCTGGAAATCGTGGGGGCGAAGGGGGTGTTGTCCATCAGCCTGCCTCCACGCGCTGAATGTGCAGCTTAAACATCGTCAGGATATCGTGGCTTTCGCCACCCAACGGGGAGCCGCCGCGCGTTTCCTCCCAATGCCGCCACGCCTCATCCATGGTGAAGAATCGGCAACCGGCCTTGACGCGGAAACCTGCGTCAGTGCGCCAAAGAAAAAATTCGTAACCGTCGCTACGGGTGGCGCGGCGCGCGAGGGATGTGACTTTGAGTCTATTCAGGT
>CAIVDX010000206.1 GCA_903904805.1 uncultured Rhodospirillales bacterium | reverse complement strand
ATGGTGAAGCGGCCTTTGCCGATGTAGCCGACCAGCATCGCAGCGGTGGCGACGGGCTGGATGACGGTGATGGGCACGAGGTAGCGCTTGCAGGTGAGCAGGCACTCGGAGACACCTTTTACCTTGTGGCTGCGGGGCAGGCTGCCGGGGACCTGTGGGACGACGAAGGTGGTGAACTCGGCTTCAGGGTGATCGGCGCCGTAGCGCGAGAGGGCGTGGCCGACCTGCTTGGGGGTGGTGATGCCGAAATCGGCGATGAAGTTGCGGCGGATGGCGCGGGGGTAGAAACGGTTGATGGTGACGCGGGCGAAGTCGGCGCAGTTGCGGAAGGCGCCGTTGTAGTGCTCGATGTTGCGGCGGTCGTTGAACATGGCGATGAGGCCGGCGTCCTGTTCGGGTGTGGTCTTGACCTGGAAGCCGTAGAGGGTGCGGTCGTATGCTGAGCCGGCAAGCTGGTACCAGTTGCCTTCGGGCGCGGAACCGTCGGGGAGATCGGGGGCGAGGTCGAGCAGGTGGCGGCGGCGGTAGCGGTCGCGTAACTGCTCTTCGGTCGCCTTGTCCATGATAGTCGGTACATCGTCGGGGGAGTCGACGGCGTAGAGATAGGCGACCAGCGGCATGGCGAGCCAGTCGTAGTGGCCGATGTCGTCGTAGCGGCTGATGACGGCGCCGAGCTCGCCGGGGCGGCAGGGACGCAGCGTGGTGGGCGAGGCGGCGCAGATGTGGTCGAAGTAGATGGCGGAGTGGCCGGCGGGATTCATGCCGTGGCCGCCGTAGGGCTCTTCGACCAGCACGGCGATGGAAGCGTGGGCCGGGAGTGCGAGCAGCGCGCCGAGCAGGGATACAGCGAGAGCTGCGGCGCGGGATGTTCGGCTGAAACGTCTCATGTCGCTCACTGAAGTGTTCATCGGGTCGTGCGCGAAGAAACTCAGGTTATTAGACCCAAATGAGCCGCGAAAGTTGCCCCAAGCGTCGCATGCTCACAATCGGCGATAATCGCTGGTGATGGCCTTTCGTAACTCTTTTCCGCGCAGGTTGACGCTGGCTGTAACTGGCGCGAGTGGCGCGGTTTATGCGATCGAGATGCTGCGTGCTCTGGCTGCGGATGAGCGTGTGGAGCATGTGGATTTGGTGCTGTCGCCTAGTGCGCTGCGGGTGTTTGCGGAGGAGACGCTGGTGCAGGGCCGGGCTGGGGTGGTGGAAAAAATTGTCGGGCAGGCGACGGAGAAGATTCGGCTGCTGGCGCATGAGGATATTGGGGCGGCGATTGCGAGCGGGTCTTATGTGTCGGATGGGATGATTGTGCTGCCGTGCTCGATGGGGACGCTGGCGGGGATTGCCCACGGCATGGCGGGGAACCTGATCGAGCGCGCTGCCGATGTGTGTTTGAAAGAGCGGCGGATGCTGGTGCTTTGTGTGCGAGAGACGCCGCTGAATTTGATTCACATTCGCAATATGGCTGCGGCGACGGAGGCGGGAGCGGTGATCTATCCGTGTGTTCCTACGCTTTATGACAAGCCGCAGGATACGACGGCGATGGCGCGGAATTTTGTGCAGCGGGTGCTGCAGCATGTGGGGCTGCCGCAGGTGGGGGCGTTTGAGTGGGGAAAATCTTAGTTGTAAGTTCTAAGTTGTAAGTCGCGGAACTTAGAACTTACAGCGCATTTACAACTTACAACGCTTACCAATCATAATGCCTATAAATGAATTCATTCGATAAATAGAAACATTTCTACAATATACAGCTGTACTATCTACAGTGTCTATACAACACCAGCCAGTTTCAATCGGTTGGCATGGTTCTTTACTCCGAATGGGATCTTATTCTCGGTCGTAGGTCCGTCAGGATCAGCTCCGATGACGCTCAAATCGGCTCGAGAAGTTGACGGGTTTTGGAGTACTGTGACGAT
>CAIVDX010000205.1 GCA_903904805.1 uncultured Rhodospirillales bacterium | reverse complement strand
TTTTCGCTCGGTCATCAGGGCTACTCCCTCAAACCAGAGGACCATTCCGCCGGGAATAAGGGGGTAATACACCGTCAGTGTATATAGTCAACGAAAATCATCAGGCCGTCCCAACAAAAACGCCGACCCGGTTGCCCGGATCGGCGTTGATTGGTGGGGGCACTCTGTCTTTCACCCTTCCCACCCCGGCGCGAAGCAGTAGATGCGAACGCCGCCATCTGACACCGACCACCATGCGACGGCCGCGCCGGTTGGGTTCGGGCCGCCGGCGGGGTCGCGCAGTGCGTCGGGCGGGACATCGGACCAGATGCCGTTGATGCGAATCTGATAACCGTGGGGGCCGGTGCGCCAGTCGCTGTCATCGAGGATGTGGCCGTCGCTGATGTCGCAGCACCAGGCGCGGCTGACGGAGTGCTGGTCGTGGAACCATGCAGCGAGATCCGGATCGGCATCGGGCGGCGGAGCGGCGCTGGCAGCGTGGCACCACACGGCGAGCAGCGCCGCCACTCGTGCGGACCTACTCATCGTCGGGCTCATAGACGCGGCGCGACGCGCGGTGCAGCAGCGTATCAATGAAAAGGGCCGGGCAATTGATCGCGGCATAGCAGGCGTCGGTGCCGTCTGGTGAAAGCCACACCAGCACAGCCATGGTGGCGCCCGCAGCCTGCGCCTGGGTGATGGCGGCGATCCATGCAGCGTTCGGATCGTCGAGGGCGGGGGGATCAGTGGGCTTTACCTCACGAATATGTCCGCGCATGGCAGCCTCCTGCAATGGTGCGATTGATGCTCAGGCCGGCGAGCGCGCCAGCCAGGCGGTGACGACATCGATGACGCGAGCGAGGAAGCTGGCGCGGTCGGCGTTGATCACATCCACCGCGCGCACGCCTGGCAGATCAATGTGGCCGCGGCTGTCGTTGCTGAAATCATGCCCTCGGCGGTGCAAGCGCAGCAGCAGCACGCGATCGGCGCCGAAGCTGGCGATCGGGCCGGACATCGCCTCGATGTGGAAGCCTGAATCTGGCACCACGATCATTTGCGCGCCGGCCTCGACCAGCTGCGCGGCGCGGCGCGACCAGAGCCGGCCGAACACGTCATCGCCGTGCAGCGGCTTCATCAGCCGCTCGGAGACGCCGATATAGGCCTGGCGGGGCGTGGCGCCGAGAAATGCGGCGCTGGCGGTGTCCTTGCAATGCTCGAACGCATCGAATTCACCCGGATGGCCATAGAGCCGATGCGTCATCACTTTCAGCTCATCGGCGAATCCGAGGCGCGCGGCCGAGACGAAACGATCGAGCAGCGCCGCGGCGGCCGTGTCCTTGCCGACGCGCGGCGGGCCATTCAACAGCACCACGCGCGCGGCGCCGCCGGGCGAGACGGCGCGAAACGACATGCGCTGCATCAGTTCAGTCTGCAACGGATCGTGCGGCATCGGGATGATCCCCATCACAGCACCCCGGCGATCGGCGCGGCGGCGGAGGGGAGTGCCACGAAGGGGTGCGGCTCACGGCTCATCGGCGGCTGCAGATAGATGGCCCAGGGGCTGTTGCAGCCCCACACCGGATGCACGAAAAACAACCGCTGTGCGGCCGGCTCGTAGCGGTAGCGCTGGGCGCGGCTGTATTCGTCATAGCCTTTGAGAGTGGGGTTCACGATCACGCCGCTCGCCGGCAGCCAGAGATCCTGGTGAAAATGATGCAGCAGCAGCACGTCGAAATCGCGGCCGAGGCTGCGCTGCTGGCGGCCGACTTTCGTGGCGCCGCGCACGATCGGGCCGAGCGCGCCGATGATGCCGTCGCCGCCTTTCACGCCCAGCTCATGGCCGTGCATGATGAGAAACCGCGTCGAGGCGATCTGAATCAGCTGCTCGCCATCCGGCGGCACCAGCATCGTCACTTCGGCCACATTGGCGAAGTTCTGCTCCAGCATCTTGTAGATCAGATGATCCCAGCAGGCGGTGGCGGCGAGTTTTGCCCACGGCTTGCGCGACAGGCGGCCATGGTTGCCGGGCACGCACACCACCACCAGCCGGCCGAAGGCGCGGGTAAATTCGGCGATGGCCCGGGTGAGATGCGCGACGCACCAGGCGGCGGCGACAGGCGGGGGGCACCAGTCGGTGGCGAGCAGTTCCTCGTGTAGCTGGCCGCTGAGAAAATCTCCGCCTAGCACCAGCACCGCACCGGAATAATCCGGCGTGGCGACGTGATGAAACGCCAGATGCAGCACGCGTTCGATGAGGTGTTTGACGCGCTTCTCCGCGATTTCTTCATTGAAATCATTGGCACCGAAGGTTTCGCGGGCGAGCACGGTCTCGCCAATATGCCAGTCACCGAAATCGATCACCGGCACGCCGGGCGCATCAGGCTTGTGCGAGATGTCGAGGAGCCAGTCAGGGGGCGGTCGTGGGTTGTCCTGCAACAGACCCAACAGGCTCATGCCTTTTTCGATGATAGCCGCATTCTCATCGCCGCCACGCAGCTGGTGTTCCAGCCTGCGGATATGTTCATTCAAGCGGAGAATTTCGCGGCGCTCGGCGGCGGTGGGTGGTTCGGCCGTGGCGGCAGGAGCAGCCGGCGCCGGCGCCGCATTGAGCCCGGCAAGCGCGATCTCGCCATGCGGTGAGGATGCTACGCGGCCAGGACGACCCGCGAGCACCCAGGCGCGGAAATCGGTGTCGTTGCTGGCGTGATACCGCCGCTCGATCTCGGCCGATTCCGCAGGCGAAAGCACGTAGATTTCAGGCACCAGCCCAAGCGCCTGGGCGGTGCGAAGGCGGATGCGGAGAGTGCTGTCGCTTTGATGGTCCGTCAGGGCTTTCGCGCGGGTGACGGCCGCAGGCCGCGTCGGGTGGCCCTTGAGATGGTAGCCTTCAGCGACGGCCTGATTCAGCGCGGCGGCGGCGGCCTGCACAAATTTGAACGGCGAGGGTGGATATGCCATGAGCCGAACCTCGTTTGATCGTGAGTGCGCAGGCCGCCGATCGTTTCAGTGCGCCGGGGTTAGCGGCGCGACATTGGCCGCCACCACAGGCGCGGCGGCCGGGTTGGCGGGTGGCGCGACAGGCAGCGCGCCGATCACCGCACAGGCAGCTGCAACGGCGCTGGAGGCAGCGCCAGTGACCACAACGGGCGCGCCCGCCGCAGTGGCAAGGGCCACAACCAGCGGACCATCGGCAGTTGTTTTGCCACAAAACAACTGGCCGTCAGCGACGGCCCTCTGTTCCACCGCCTGGGCGGTTTGCAGCTGCGCCACGCTGCACGCGCCCAGGCTCAATGAGAGGCCAGCGGAGAGCAGCAGGGCGGAGACCGGGCCAGCAGGCGGCGCGGGCGGGGTGCCAGGCGATTTCAAATTCGCCACCACATAGATAACATGAAAGATCGAGGCATACACGCCGGTGCCGGTGGGCGCGGGAAGCGCGCGGACCAGGATGGTGGCCATGGCGATGGCGGCGGCGGCGTAGCCGAGCAGTTGGCCCGGCACGCCGAGTTGGCCGAGCAGGGCAAGGATATCTGGGGTCATGTCAGGCTCCGGGGTTGTAACGGTTCATCAGAATATCCGCCTCGTCTTGCGTAGGCTGCGAGGCGGCGGCGGGGTTTGAAATCACTGGCGGTGATTTCAAACCATTGGCGGCGTTGGCGCGCAGCCGCACCCACGCGGACATCAGCGCGGCGGCATCGGTGGGGTCGGTGAAGCCGAGGAATATCTCGCGCTCGAGCGCGCGGCGGGCCACCAGGTCCGGCAGAACATGGCCGCCGGCCATGTTCCACAACGTGAAATTGTTGGCCGCCAGCGCCATGCGCCCAGCATTGATCAGCGCGCCGACGCCGCCTGGAATGATCACCGGATGCGGGCCGACATTGTAGATCAGATCGAGCAACGCTGCCGATTGCAACGGATCGAGCAAGCGCTGCACATGCGCGTTGATGGCTGCGACACACGCGGCGAGATCCACATCGAGCGCTGCATCATCCTGAGCGGGCGTGATGGGCGGGGTGCTGGCGGTGACCGGCGCGCCGTTCCAGCGCGTGTGGCCGGTGCCGATCGTCCAGACGCCTTTCGCGTCGGGATACGGATGCGCGTAGAATCGGCCACCATTTTCCATCAGCCGCACAAGCGGGCGCGCGGCGGTGAGCGCGGCGGGCAGGTTGCTGATCGGCATGATCGACTCAATCGCTGCCGTGCATGTGCGGCGGCGGCGGCGGCAAGGCCGCGCCGCCCGCGATAATCGCGTGAATCAAGCTATATCCCGCATAGGCGGTGGTGATCAGCGCAGCGACCGCTCCACTGACATAGACGATGAATTTTCCAATCGCCCAGCCGCCATCATAGGTCTGCTGAATCTGACGAAACTTGCGCAGCTCGGCGGCCG
>CAIVDX010000204.1 GCA_903904805.1 uncultured Rhodospirillales bacterium | reverse complement strand
CGATGCCGAACCACACCACCCGCAGCGGCACCAGCGCCACTTTCGGCACCGAATTGAAGCCGACCAGCACCGGATACAGCCCCTGATAGATCAGCTGCGAGGATCCAACCAGAACCCCCAGCACCATGCCGAACCCAACCGCGATCGCGAAGCCGGCGAGCGTGGTGTAGAGCGTGTGCTGCGCGTGGAACCAGATCGCCCCGAAATTCTGCACCAGCACCACCGCCACCCGGCTCGGCTTGGGCAGCACGAATTCCGGGATGTCGAAAACAATGCAGACCAGCTCCCAAAGGATCAGCAGCACCGCGCAGGTCAGATACGGCATCGCCTGGCCGAGAATGCGCCGGTTCATGAGCTCGCCCTCTCCGCGCGGATCAGGTCCCGCAGCTCATGCACCAGATCGGTGAATTGCGGCAGGAACGACGTATCCAGGCTGCGCGGGCGCGGCAGGCTCACGCGATGATCGGCGATGATGTGCCCGGGCCTGGCCGACATCACCAGCACCCGATCCGCCAGATACACCGCCTCGCGCAGATCATGGGTCACCAGGATCGTGGTGAAGTTCTGTTTCATCCAGATATCCTGAAGAACATCCCACAGCTCCTCGCGCGTGAAGGCGTCCAGCGCGCCGAACGGCTCGTCGAGCATCAGCAGTTCCGGTTTGTGGATCAGCGCCCGGCACAGGCTCGCCCGCTGCTGCATCCCGCCCGACAGCTGCCAGGGAAACCGCTCGGCGAAGCCATCGAGCCCCACGGTCGCCAGCAGCGCCCGCACATCCTTCTCGTAATTCCGCTTCTCCGCCCGAAAGCGCGAGCGATAGGGCTGCACGATTTCCAGCGGCAGCAGCAGATTGTCGAGCGTGGTGCGCCAGGGCAGCAGCGTCGGGTTCTGAAACGCCATGCCAACAATCTTCACCGGCCCGCGCACCCGCTCGCCGGCCACGCTGATGCTGCCCTGGCTGGGTGCGACCAGCCCCGACGCCAGCTTCATCAACGACGATTTCCCACAGCCCGACGGCCCGACCACGGCGATGAACTCGCCGCGGCGCACCTGCATATCGAGCCCGTCCACCGCCAGCGTGCCGCCCGGATAGGTCAGGCGGACACCGGCGATATCGACCATCACCTCATGCGACGACACAGGATCAGACCGGCATCCGATCCGCCTGCGGCGGCAGGAACTTCGTGGTATAAAGCTGTGCCGGGGTCGGCGGCGTGTCGATGCCATAGGCCTCGGCATTGGCGCGGATGGTCACATCCATGCGCTGCGGATCGACATAGCCAAAGCCGTTCTTCTTGGTGTCCGGCGTCAGATAGGCGTTGTCGCGCACGAAATCCCAGCGCGCCGATTCCAGCTCGACATCGAACAGGGGCTCGCGCGCCTTCATCGCCGCCATGCCGGCCGCCGGCTCCTTCAGCAGCAGCCGCGTGCTGGCGATGGTGGCCTTCACGAACGCCTCGATCATGCCGGGGTTCTTCGCCAGCGTGTCTTCCCGCACGATCACCGCGTTGCCATACAGATCGAGCCCCCACTCGGGGAAGTTCATCATCACGATGTCCTCGCGCTTCACCCCCATGCCGATCAGATTGAACAGCGAGGTCGAGCTGAAGCCGCTGATCGCATCCACCTGGCCCTGCACCAGGATCGTCTCGCGCAGATTCGGCGCGATGTTGCGCCAGGTCACCTTGGCGGCATCGAACTTGTTCGCCCGCGCGAACGCCGGGAACATCAGCCGCGTGGCATCCGCCTCCGGCCCGCCCATGGTGTGGCCCGGCAGGTCGGTCGGCACCTTGATGCCCGATTTCGCCAGCGTGATCACCGCCGAGAGCGAGCGATCAAAGCCCTGGCACACGCCGATCACCCGCTTGTCCGGGTTCAAGGCATTGAACTTCACCGCGGCATTGATGTCGGCAAAACCGATATCGTATGCGCCGGCCGCCACCTTCACGATGGTGTCGCCCGAGCCATAGCCACGGTCCATCTGCACATCCAGCCCGGCGGACTTGAACAGCCCGCGCGCCAACCCCAGGCCCCAGATCGCGTGATTGCCCTGATAGGCGAAATCCACCACGAACTTCACCGGCTGCGACGACTGCGCCCGCGCGTGGCGGGCGATCAGCGGGGCGGCGAGGCCGGCGGCGGCACCGGCGATGAAGTCTCTGCGCTGCATGGAAGCTCTCCTGGCTGTGGCTGTGAGGCCGAATAGTGGCGGCACGTCCGACGCGCCCTGAGCCTGCTGTCAGGCAATCGCCGTGCCGCGCGCGCACAGTGCCATACTGCCCACGCAAGGTCACTTCCACCGCGCGCCGCGCCATGCCGATTGACGCTGCACCAGCCCGCCGGCAGGCTCGCGCCATGACGTCCAGCCTGCTCATCACCAACGGTCGCCTGCTCGATCCCGAGGGCGAGCTGCACGACCCGCCGGTCGCCGACATCCTGATCCGCAACGGCGCCATCGCCGCCATCGGCCCCGCCGCCAGCGCCGCCGGTGCCGAGCGCGTGCTCGATGCCTCGGGCCATCTGATCACGCCGGGCTTCGTCAACGCCCACTCCCACTCGCACGACACGCTGCTGCGCGGCGCCTTCGAGGCGCTGCCGCTCGAGGTCTGGGGCCTGCTCGCCTTCCCCTCCGGCTGGCCGCGTCGGCCGGATGCGGAGATCCATCTGCGTGGCCTGCTGCACGGTGCGGAATGCCTGCGCAACGGCATCACCACCGTGCAGGATATGGTCACCCTCGTCGGCCCCGATGCCGCCCATCTCGAGCAGACTCTGTCCGCCTACAGCATCATCGGCATCCGCACCGTGCTCGCCCTGCAGCTGGCCGACCGCGCCACCGCCGCCACGCTGCCCTTATCGGCGGCATTCGCCCATCTCCTGCCGCAGACCGATTTCGACACCACCGCCGTGCGCGCCTTCATCGAGGCCGCGCTCGACTGGCCGGTCTGCCCGCGCATCAGCTGGGGCCTCGGCCCCTCCGCCCCGCAGCGCTGCTCCGACCAGCTGCTCTCCTGGGCCGCCGAACTCTCCGCCGAACGCGGCCTGCAGGTCTTCACCCATCTCTACGAGACACGCAGCCAGGCGGTGCTCGCCGCCCAGGGCTACGAGGCGGACGGCCATTCGATGGTCAGCCAGCTCGCCCGCCTCGGCCTGCTCGATGAGCGCCTGGTGGTCGCCCACGGCGTCTGGACCGCGCCGGACGAGATCCTGCGCCTCGGCGAGGCCGGCGCGCACCTGGCCACCAACCCTGGCGCCAACTTCAAGCTGCTCAACGGCGTCGCCCCGCTGCGAGACTATGCGGCCGCCGGGGTGAACATCGCGCTCGGCTGCGACAACAGCTCCGCCGGCGACGCGCAGAACATCCTGGTGGCGATGCGCCAGTTCGCCACCGCCTG
>CAIVDX010000203.1 GCA_903904805.1 uncultured Rhodospirillales bacterium | reverse complement strand
CCCACCTCGGTGGTGATGAAGGTCTCGCGCCCCATCTCTCGCGTGATCTCATACAGCCGCTGGATCGCGTATTGCGGCTTGATGATCGAGCCCGGCGCCATGCTCTGCGTGAAGCGCAGGCAGTCGCGCCCACGCCATTCCTCAATCTGCTTCCACCAGGCGGACAAGGCAGCCCGATCCTGCTGGGCGTCGGAGCGGCGCCACTCGGCGATCAGCGCGCGCAGGATGATCCCGGCGTCACCCACGACCGGCAGATCCACGCGCACGGATTTGTTGATCGACGAAGGATCAATGTCAGCATGGATCTTTTTCGAGCCAGGCGAGAAGGCGTTCAGCCGGCCAGTGACGCGATCATCAAAGCGCGCACCGATGTTCAGCATCACGTCGCAGCCATGCATCGTGAGGTTCGCTTCCACGGTGCCGTGCATGCCGAGCATGCCGAGGAACTGCGGATCGTTCGACGGAAAAGCCCCCAGGCCCATCAATGTGCTGGTGATCGGCATGCCGGTGAGACGGGTGAATTCCACCAGCGCCGCGGAAGCTTCCGGGCCGGCATTGATCACGCCGCCGCCGGAATAGATGATCGGTCGCTTGCCCGCCTTCAGCATCGCCACCGCCTGGCGGACCGCGCCCATGTCCGGCTCGGTGACCGGGCGATAGCTGCGATGCGGGCCAGCAGCGGCCTCGCTGTAAGGCGCTTGATTGATCAGAATGTCCTTCGGCAGATCGATCAGCACCGGGCCCGGGCGGCCGCTGCGCGCCACGTAGAAGGCCTCATGCACCACGCGGGCGAGATCCTCGCTGCGCTTCACCAGATAATTATGCTTGGTCGCCTGCCGCGTGATGCCGGTGGTGTCGGCCTCCTGGAACGCATCGTTGCCGATCAGATGGGTGGGCACCTGGCCGGTGAGGCATACCAGCGGGATCGAATCCATCAGCGCGTCGACCAGGCCGGTCACCGCGTTGGTGGCACCAGGGCCCGAGGTGACGAGCACCACACCCACCTTGCCGGTGGAGCGCGCATAGCCCTCGGCGGCATGCACCGCTGCCTGCTCGTGGCGAACAAGGATGTGGCGAATGGCGTTCTGCTGGAAGATCGCATCATAGATCGGCAGGACCGCACCGCCGGGATAGCCGAAAATAACCTCGACCCCCTGATCCTTCAGGGCGCGCAGCAGGATCTCGGCTCCCGGCTGGGAGGATGGGGCGGTCTGGTCGTGTGCCATGATGCATGTCCTTCGCGGACGCAGCATAACGTCCGCGGCGCAGCAAATACGGCCTCTCAGGCCGGTGCGTCAACAGTCTTCAGAATAAAATGATCCAAATCGGCGGATTCCTGATTAGAAAATTGCTGCATATCAGAGAAGCGCGCATTGATCGTATGGCTGTCCTGCGGCGCGGCCAGTGCGTGGTGGCGAAACCAGGTCGCTTGGCGCTTGGTATATTGCCCGGTCACCAATTCCGCCCGCTCGGCGGCCTGCGCCAGGGTGAGTTCGCCGCGCAGATGCGCCGCCAATTCGGGCACGCCATGCGCGCGCATCGCCGGCAAGGCGGGGTCAAGCGCCAGA
Organism: uncultured Rhodospirillales bacterium; assembly: GCA_903904805.1. Classification (GTDB taxonomy): domain Bacteria; phylum Pseudomonadota; class Alphaproteobacteria; order Acetobacterales; family Acetobacteraceae; genus CAIVDX01. The sequence goes on along the minus strand of CAIVDX010000203.1, from coordinate 1,939 downwards.
GTGAGCAGCGCGCGCACTTCTTCGAAAGCGCCGGCCTCCAGCATCGCCGCAAAGCGCCCGGAAATGGCGGCCCGCAGCGCGGCGCGATCCGGGTCGAGCAGAATGGCGGCGAAGCGCGGTGGCTGCGCGGGAATCGCCGCCCGGTGCCACGCCGCAAGCCCCTGCCCGGTGCCGCGCCACACCTCCCAGGCGCGCGCGACGCGCTGGCTGTCGGTGGGCCGCAGCGTGGCCGCGGTGGCCGGATCGACCGCGCGCAGGCGGGCATGCAGAAGCGCGGGGCCGAGCTCATGCAGCAGGCCGCGCGCCTCCTGCCGGGCCGCCGGGCCCGGGTCCGGCACCTCGGCAAGGCCCTGGAGCAGAGAGAGAAAATACATACCGGTGCCGCCGCACAGGATCGGCAACCGGCCCTGCGCGCGCACCGCCGCCATCGCCTTCAGTGCGGCCGCACGCCACCAGGCGACGCTGCCGGCCTCGGATGCCGGGCGCACACCATAGAGAAGGTGTGGCACCACCGCCTCCTCCGCCGGGCTCGGCCGCGCGGTGACCACCCGCAGCTCGGCATAGATCTGCATGGAATCAGCGTTGATGATGCTGCCGCCCAACCGCTGGGCCAGGGCCAGCGCGAGCGCCGACTTACCGGAGCAGGTCGGTCCCGCCACAATAAGTCCTTCGATCCCCGCCTTGCCCGGAGCACCCGTGCCTGCCATGTCCGCATCCATGACCCACATCACTACCCTGGTCGCCGCGCGCGAAGCCACCACCCTTGAGCCAGCCATGGTTGCCCGTGTGCGCGAGGCCGTCGGCGGCACCCTTGTCACCTGGCTGTCGGACGGCGAGGCGGCCGACATCACCTGCCCCCAGCTGCCCGATCTCGCGTTGGTGCGCACCATCCTGGGCGGCGCTGCGATCGACGCCTTCGCGCTCCCGGCAGAAGGCCGTCGCCGCGCGCTACTGATCGCCGACATGGACAGCACGATCCTGGTCGGCGAGACGCTGGATGAGCTGGCCGACGAGGTGGGGCTGAAAGAGCGCATCGCCGAAATCACCGCGCGCAGCATGAATGGCGAACTGGATTTCCGCACCGCCCTGCGCGAGCGGGTGGCGATGCTGCGCGGCCTCGATCTGTCCGCACTCGATCGCACCTGGGCGCGCATGACGCTGATGCCCGGCGCGCAGACCCTGGTGCGCACCATGCGCGCCCATGGCGCGACCACCGCGCTGGTCTCCGGCGGCTTCACCTTTTTCACCGGTCGGGTGGCTGCCCTCTGCGACTTTCATTATCACCGCTCGAATATTCTGCTTGATGACGGTGCGCGCCTGACCGGCGAAGTGGCCGAACCGATCCTGGATCGTGATGCCAAACTCGCCGAACTGCGCGCGCTGGCCGCCGGGCGCGATCTGGGCACCGAGGCCGCATTGGCGATCGGCGATGGCGCGAATGATCTCGCGATGATCCGCGAGGCCGGACTCGGCATCGCCTACCGCGCCAAGCCCATCGTCGCCGCCGAAGCGCGCCACCGGATCGACCATGCCGACCTGCGCGCCGCACTGTTCGCGCAGGGCTACCACGCCGAGCAGTTCATCGCGTGAGCGAACCCGCCCTGCCCCCGATCCCCGAACCGCTCCGCCAAAAGCTGCGACGATGGCTGGGTATTCTCGGGCCGGGGCTGGTGACGGGCGCGGCCGATGACGACCCGTCGGGCATCGCCACCTACAGCCAGGTGGGCGCGGCCTTCGGCTTCGGCCTGGCCTGGGTGATGCTGTTCAGCTACCCGCTGATGGCCGTCACCCAAGCGATCAGCGCGCGCATCGGGTGCGTGACCGGCAGCGGCATCGCGCAGAATCTCCGGTTCCATTATCCGCGCGGCGTGCTGCGCAGCGTGGTGGTGCTGTTGCTAATCGCCAACATCGCCAATCTGGGCGCCGACCTCGGCGCGAT
>CAIVDX010000202.1 GCA_903904805.1 uncultured Rhodospirillales bacterium | reverse complement strand
CTACGAGCAGCAACGCGCGCTCAACGAAAAACACCAGCAGGCGCAGTTCGAACGCCAGCAGGCGATGCTGGCAAAGGAAATCGCCTTCATCGAACGCTTCAAGGCCCGCGCCTCGCACGCCGCACAGGTCCAGTCCCGTGTGAAAAAGCTCGACAAGATCGACCGCGTCGAGCCCCCCAAGCGCCGCCAGACGCTGGAATTCCAGTTCGCCCCCGCCCCCCGCTCCGGCGAAGACGTCGCCAACCTGCGTGGCGTGCACAAGAAATATGGCAGCCGCGTGATCTATGAAGGCCTTGACCTGCTCGTCCGCCGCCGCGAACGCTGCTGCGTCCTCGGCGTGAACGGCGCCGGCAAATCCACCCTGCTCAAACTCGTCACCGGCGCCACCGACCCCGATGCCGGCAGCGTCACGCTCGGCGGCAGCGTCAAACTCGGCTATTTCGCCCAGCACGCGATGGACCTGCTCGAGGGCGAGCGCACCGTGTTCGAAACATTGCAGGACTCCTTCCCCACCGCCGCCCAGGGCGCGCTGCGCTCGCTGGCCGGCGGCTTCGGCTTCTCCGGCGACGAGATCGACAAACGCTGCCGCGTCCTCTCCGGCGGCGAAAAAGCCCGCCTGGTGATGGCCCTGATGCTCTACGACCCGCCCAACTTCCTGGTGCTCGACGAGCCGACAAACCATCTCGACATCGCCACAAAGGAAATGCTGATCCGCTCGCTGCAACAATTCGAAGGCACCATGCTCTTCGTCTCGCACGACCGCCACTTCCTCGCCGCCCTCTCCAACCGCGTGCTGGAACTCACCCCCGACGGCATCCACCAATATGGCGGCGGCTACACGGAATATGTGGCGCGCACCGGGCACGAGGCGCCGGGGCTGCATGCTTAGAAAAGGCCAAGCCAAACGTGTCGTTTTTGAAAAAGGAAGCAAAACACTTTTAGCCTTCCAGTGCGTGAGCGCCCTGCACCACAATGCGTCGCCCCTCTGAACCGAGGCGCCCGAACCTCGCTCAGCCATCCATCTCGAGATGCACCACACCGTCGAGCACGACCACCGGATAGGTCTGCAGCGGCTCGAAACAGGGCGGCGCCACCGGCTTTCCGGTCGGCACGTGGAAGCCGCCGAAATGCAGATCGCACTCGATCGTCTCACCCTCCAGCAGGCCATCCGAGAGGCTCGCATTGCCATGGGTGCAACGGTCAGATGTCGCGTAGAACCGACCATCGATGTTGTAGACCGCCACGGCCTGGCCCTCGACCTCGAAGCGGCGCACGCTGCCAGGCGCCAATTCCGCCGATGCACAAATTTCGACTCGCCGACTCATGGCACCATCACCTGCGCAGGGGTCAGCGCCGCGTGCAGAATTCCCTGTCCCTGCAACAGCTCGATCCAGAACGCCACCTGCTGCGGCGTCACCGCAACCGCATAGTCCGACAGTGGCACCTGGGCCGCCATCTCCGGCGGCATTTTCAGAAAACTGGTCAACTGCATGCGTGTCTCCTCCGGATGCGCGCGAAGATACTCCAGCGCCTCGCCAATCGCCGCGCGGAACGCCCCGACCACCACCGGATTGCGTTCCGACCACTGCGTATTCGCAACATAAATCGCCTGCAGATAGGACGGATTCACCGCACCGCAGACATTGGTGAACAAAATGGCCACCTGCTGCGCCACCGCACGGCTCAGCACCGGCTCAACCGTCACCGCCGCATCCACCTGGCCGGACCGCAACATATCCACGGTCTGCGGAAACGGCACCTCAACGAAGCGCACCTTGCTGACATCCACACCCTGGTCGGTCAGATATTTCCTTGTCAGAACCTCCGCAGTGCCGTTCGCCCCTGGGTCGGCGATGCGCTTGCCCACGAAATCGGCAGCACTCTTGATTCCCGCCTGCGGCCGTACAAGCAATCCGCAGGATGGGTTGCTGGCGAGTTGAACATCAGCCCCAGCCAACAGCTTGAGATCGAGGCCGCCTTCCACTGCCTGCAGGAAAGGCGGCATCGTCATCGATGCCACCTGCAGCGAGTTCGACTGCACCGCCGCCGCGACAGTCGTGGCGTTGGCAACCTGAGTCAGCTTGATGTCGATGCCATGGGCCGCGAAGAATCCCTTGTCACGCGCAACCGCCGCCGGAATGAAGCTGGCTGCGGCAACATAACCCACGTCAACCGGTGTGCCCGCGTGCGCGCCCGACATCGCCAGCGCCGCCAGCACCGCACCACGGCCCAGTTGTTTCAAGCCCATGCTCGCTTCCCCCCATCACGCCACCCGCTCAGGCCGCGCGAATTACATTGCTCAGCGTGCCCACCGGTTCCACGGTGACAGCCACAACGTCTCCCGGCTTCATGAACAGCTTCGGGCTGCGCGCGTACCCCACCCCAGCCGGCGAGCCGGTGGTCAGGATGTCGCCCGGCAGAAAGCGGTACCAACGGGCGAAATAGGCGATCAGCTCGGGAATTCTCCAGATCAGATCAGAGGTGTGGGCGTCCTGCATCACCTCCCCGTTCAACCGCGTCACCAGCCGCAGGTCATGCGGATCGGGCACCTCATCAGCCGTCACAATCACCGGACCCATCGGCGTGAAACCAGGCAGCTGCTTGCCCATGCGGTTCAGATCAGGATTGTTGGTCGCGGTGAAATGCGGCACCCAATTGCGCGCCGACACGTCATTGATGAGCGTATAGCCGGCAACATGCCGCATCGCCTCGTCCGCGCCGATATTGTGGCACGGAGTGCCGAACACGATCGAAAACTCGCCCTCGAAATCCACCATGTCCGGGAATTGCGGTGGCAAAACAATCTGCTCGCCCGAGGCAATGATCGAATTCACATTCTTCATGAACGCCGAGGGCTCTTCCTGAACATGCGGCACCCCGCCGCCGGCCATCTCGCGCGTGTGGCTGTGATAGGCGCGCCCATGCGACAACAAAATCCCCGGCCGCGGCAGAGGTGCGGCGAGTTTGGTGGCCGACAGCGCCCGCAACGCACCGATCTCACTCAGGTCTCCGGCACGAACCGCCGCCGCATCGCCGATGCGCCGGATCAGCTCAAGCCCCTCGCGCCCTCCGGCAAGCAGGTCGGCCATGTCCATCGGCACGAACCAGGCCAGCGGAATCAGCGCACGCGCCAGCACGAAATCCAGCACCTCGTCATTCAGCAGCATGCCGGTGCGCCCCTTGGGCTGCCCGGCAATGGTGAGCAGCTTCACTCGAATGTTTCCGGCTGGCGCTCGGTCACGTCGCCGCGCTGGTAATACCGATCGATCCGCCCCTCGCCCCGATCCTGGCCGTGCCCGACAAACTGGAATTCCCAGAAATTGCCGTCGAGGTCCTGCAGATAGAAGCTGTAGGCACCATGCATCGAGTCCGGTCGGCCGATCTTCGCGATGCCAAACCGCGCCTGATGCTCAATGGCCAGCGCGTGCGCGCGATCCACCTCCTCACGCGTGTTCAGATCCAGACCCCAATGGTTGTTCAACCGCATCGGCTGCACCATGTCGCCGATCTCCAGGCAGACCACGGCAAAATACCCGCCCTTGCGGATCACCATCGCCTCGGCGGTGTAGCGAACGCAGTCCATCCCGAGAAACTCCTCGTAGAACTTGCGACTTTCCGTCAGGCTCCGACATCCAAGCGTGCCGTGCGAGAACATGATCGGGTGGTTCAGCGGTTCGGGCTTGCTCATCAATCCATTCCCTGTTGTGTCAGTCGCGCGCGACAGCGATCGCTTCGAGCTGGACCAGCATGCCGTTGCGCAATGGCTGCACCAGAGTGTGCCGCGCGGGCATGTGGGCGGGATCGGGGAAATGCGCGCCCCAATGCGCGAACACCGCATCGCGGTCCGCATTGTCCTTGACAAAGATCGTGATTTTCACAACGTCGCCGAAATCCAGGCCACCCGCCGCCAGCACCGCGCGCAGCGTGGCGAAGCAGTGGCGCGCCTGGCTGTCCGCATCGGCCGGCACCTCGCCCGTTTGCGGGTCCTTGCCGAGCACCGCGGAGGTATGCACCACGTTGCCAACGCGGCAGGCCAGCGGCACCCCCATAGGGTGCTCCATGCCAGGAACATTCAGGGCCTTTTGGCGCATGATGTGAACTCTCCCCCCTGCGACGCGGCGATCACGTTGACGCCTTCCTCTAATCGGTTAGGGTTCATCGTAGAAATGAGGATTACTCATCGTGTTGATGCCGCCCGAGAATGAGCTCTCCCGCGCCCGCCGCCTCACGCCGCCGATCGCCGCCCTCGCTGCCTTCGAAGCGGTGGCGCGTTTGGCCAGCTTCACTGATGCCGCCGCCGAACTTTCATTGACGCAGAGCGCGGTCAGCCGCCAGATCACCGCGCTTGAGGGGCTGCTGGGTGTCGCCCTGTTCGAGGGCAATCGGCGCAAGCAGGTGATCCCGACCGCGGCTGGCATGCTCTATGCCGAACGTGTGCGCGCAGTCCTGGCGAATCTCGCGAGTGCGACCAGCGAGGCCGTGGCACTTGGCGGGCGCGGCCGGCCGCTGCGCCTGGGCATTCCGCCCACCTTCGGCAGCCGCTGGCTGATGCCGCGCCTGCCTGAATTCTTCGCGTCCCACCCCGGCGTTGCCATCGAGTTCGCCACCAGGCTGCCGCATCATGCCAGACAAAGTCTCGACAATCTCGATGCGAGCATCGATTTTCTGCCCGCCGCGCAGGCGGAGCCCGGCTGGCAGAAGCTGATGGAACTCGACCTCGTGCTCGTCGCCACACCCAAGGTCCGCCGGCGCTACACCGAGACAGGCCCAGATCCCGCCGCGAGGTTTCAACTGCTCGTGCATCGTGCCGAGCGGCAGAGCCTGTCCGACATGCTGGAAAGCCCGGATGTGCGGGTGCTGCGCGATGCGGCAATACTGCCATTCGAAAGCTACGCGATGTTGTTCCAGGCAACGGAATCCGAGCTAGGCATCGGCGTCGCGCCGCGCGTGTTCATCGAACGCGAACTGGCCGAACGGCGTCTCGTCGCGGTGTCCGATCTCGTCACCCGCAGCAAAAACGTCGGCTACATGATGATCGCCCCGGGCAGGGAGTCCTGCCCGACACTGGAAACATTCCGCCAGTGGCTGCTCCAGGCGCTCACACAAAGCCCACCCCGGCGCATCGCACCCACAACAGCCACCCATCGCACCGGCACAGCCGTGGCGGCACCGCCCTGGCGCTGAGGCAAGCCCACCGCCATACTGCGCAAACCCGCGCAACCCCGGATCGCCCATGCATATCGACGGCTATGACATCACCCTCGATGCCGCGACCAAGTTCTACAACAGCCTGCGCATCTTCGGCTGGTTCCATCATCCCACCGACCGGCTGAAAAAGATCAAATTCTCCGGCCAGAAGGTGCTCTCCTCCATCAGCGAGGTCGCCATCCCCCATGGCGGCGTGCTCAATCTCGGCCCCGACAAGGGCTTCACCCTGCAGCTGATGCGCCGCGAGGAAGCCCTGCCGGACGACGCCGCCCTCACCTTCATCACACAGCGCGGCTGGAAGCGCACCATCCGCCTGCTCGATCTCACCCACGACCGCGCCAAAACCTATCGCGGCCCCGCGGTGATGGACGAGTTCTTCGCCACCGTCGACGCCATCCCCAACGCCCAGGTGCTCGACATCGGCGGCCGCGATCGTTCCGGGATCGACTGGCAGGAGAATTTTCGCCAGGCGCGCGTCACCGTGCTCGACGTGCTGCCCGGCGAGAATGTCCACATCGTCGGCGACGCGCACGCGCTCGCCTCCCTGGTGCCGCCGGAAAGCTTCGATGCGGTGATCTCGATTGCCACTTTCGAGCATCTGCAGATGCCCTGGGCCGTGGTGCCGCAGATCAATCGGGTGCTGAAGCCAGGCGGCATCGCGCTCATCGCCTCGCACCAGACCATGGGCCTGCACGACATGCCATTCGATTTCTGGCGCTTTTCCGACACCGCCTGGGATGGCCTGTTCAACCGCCACACCGGCTTCGAGATCACCGAACGCGTGATGCAGGTGGAGCAGCACGTGCTGCCCTATCTCTATCGCCCGATCCTCGCCTTCGCCGAACGCGCCGCCGGCTACGAGGTCAGCACCGTCGTCGCCCGCAAGATCGGCCCCTGCGACCTCAGCTGGCCGGTCACCTCCGCCGACCTCACCCGCTCCGCCGCCTACCCGCCCGGCACCGAAGACCCGTTCGCGCCCAAGGGCTAACCCGCGATCAGCCTGGCCGCATCCGGCCGCGTGGTGATCATGCCCTGTTTCAGGCTCTCCTCGATCCAGTAGCTCAGCCCCTGCGGCCCGATGCGCCAGCCATAATTCGAGAACGGCATGCCCGCCACAATCTCCGGCGGCATCTTGGTATAGAGCGCGATCACCGCCCGCGCCCCATCCGGATCGGTGGCAATGAGCGCGATCGCCTCCTCCAGGCTGGCACGAAACGCCGACACCAGCTGCGGGTTCGCCGCCGCCCAAGCCCGCGTGGTCGCCTGCAGCATCGTCACCGACCCATCCGGCACCGTGCCCTTCACCAGCTCCGCCAGCACCACCCCAGCCTGCATCTCCACCAGCCGATCCAGATACGGCCGAGGGGCCGTCACCGCATCCACCCCGCCGCCGCGCAGCGTGTCGACCATGCGCGGATAGGGCACCTCCAGGATCGTCACCGAGCCATCATCCAACCCGTTGCGCGCCAGAAAAGCCCTGGCCAGCACATGAAACGTGCCATTCAGCCCGGGCACGCCGACCTTACGCCCCCGCAGATCGGCGGCCGTCTTCACCCCGCTCTGCGCGCCCACCACCATCGCCACCGCGGAGGGGTGCGGCGTGGCCACACAGGCCGCCACCGCCACCAGATCAAGCCCGCTCTCATCCACCTGCAACAAGGTGGTGGGCGGTATCGTGCCGATCTGCGCCCCGCCGGCCACCAGCACCGCCGGGATCGTCCCGCCATTGCCGACAACCACCTTCACCGCCAACCCATGCCGGGCGAAAATCCCCCGCTCGACGGCAAGATACACCGGCAGATTGTCGATGATCGGCGACGCGGTGAAAATGATCGGCACCAACCCGTCCGCCCGCGCCACCAGCGGCAGCATCGCCGCCATCCCCATCAGGGCCCTGCGTGTCGGCATCGTCGCCTCCTCCCGTTGTTTTTCGCGAGCATGGCAAAACCGTGGCGCGATGCCAAATGCATCAGACCGACCCAACGGACGCAGGGTCCTTGTTGAAAAAACAGCCAAAAACCGCTGAAATTTTCGGCCGCGCCAAACTTCTCATCGGACGGCTAATCGGGCGGCTAATCCGCCCGCAACGGGAACGGGTCCGCCGGGTCCAGCAGCTGCGACAGCCGTGCGGCGGCCAGCAGCGCGAAGCGATGCACCAGCGCTTTCCGGCGCGCCGGTGCCATCGGATGCGCCGCCGCCTCGCGCATCAGCTCCGCCTCCAGCCCGGCACACACGATCATGCCCACATCCCCCGGCAGCAGCTCCTGCGGAAACTCCACATCCACCGCGAAGAACAGCAGGTCCGAGAACGCCCGATACTCCTCCCATTTCCGGTCGCTCAGAAAATCCGCCGCGCCGGACTTCACCTCGATGCAGGCCAGCCTTCCATCCGGCAGCAGCGCCATCAGATCCGCCCGCCGCCCGTTCGGCAGCCGCATCTCATGCACCACAGCCCAGCCCAGCCGCCCGCACAGCCGCGCCGCGGCCCGCCGCACCAGCGCCGTGCGCTCCGGCATCGACAGGCTCATCGCCCCGTGCGACTTTTGGCCATGGCCCACCTGCCCCCCACCATCGAAGATCTCATCGCGCTCGCCGACGCCGCGCTCGCCGCGATGCCGCCCGATCTGGCCAAGCATGTCAAAGGCGTGGCCATCCAGGTGGTCGACGAGGCCGATGACGAGACGCTCGACGCCTTCGGCCTGGAATCCAGCTGGGACATCTCAGGCCTGTATCGCGGCACCCCCATCGGCATGAAAGACGCCGGCGGCGTGCCCCATGGCCCGGACATGATCTTCCTCTACCGTCTGCCGATCCTGCTGGAATGGATCGAAACCGGCGAGGATCTGGCCAAGCTCGTCAGCTCGGTCCTGATCCACGAAATCGCCCATCATTTCGGTTTCAGCGACGACGACATCGCCCGCATAGAGCGGATGAACTAGCCCTCCCGACGCTGCCGCCGCCACTGAATCGGCGACACGCCACTCCATCGCCGAAACGCATGCACAAACGCGCTCGGCGTGCTGTAGCCCAGCGACATCCCAACATCCGCCGCGGCCAACTGCGTCATTGACAGCAGCTGCCTGGCCACCGCGTAACGAATATCGTCCTTGATCGCCTCAAAGGTCGTCCCCTCGCCGGCCAACTCACGCCGCAACGACCGCGGATGAATCTGCAGATGCGCCGCCACCCCCGGCATCGAATGGACCCCGCGCAGCATCAACGACCGCAGCGCATGCCTCACGCGGCTCACCGCCCCCCACGGCGCCTGCAGCAGGCGCTCAGACAACGCGCCGAGCAGCGCCTCCCGCGCCGCCAGATCGGCACGCTCCAGCGGAAACTCCAGTTGAGCCCGCGACAGGATCAGGCATGTCTCGCTCTGGTCGAACCGAATGGGCCGGTGCGTCAGCGAACGATAGGGCGCAGGCTCGGCGGGCTCCCGCCCGATCATCAGAACCTCCAGCGGCAAAATCCGGCCCGCCGTCAGATCTCGGATCAGGGTGAATCCAACAGCAACGACCAGGTCATACATGGCGCGCGACGCCTGTGTCTGCGGATCATAGATGCCGTAGCCGAAGGCGAAATCGTCGCCGCTGCGATGCAGATACACCGCACCGCCGGTGGAGTTGCCGATCTGAAACGTCACGAAATCCGTCAGCGCCTCGCCCAGCGTCGCCGCGTGCTGCATGACCCGCCCAACCGGGCCGAGCGAGGCCAATGTCTGCCGACTGCCCAGGCGCAGCCCGAAATCCGCGCAGCGCGACAACGCCGCGGAACGATCCAGGATGCTCAGATAGCTCGCATAGGCAATGAACGCGTCCGGCCCGTGCCAATGATCGGGCAAATCGAACCGGGGATGCACTATGAAGACTGTCTGGACCATGCGCGCCGTTCTGGCGGCGAGTGTTGCGATGGCGATGAGCACGGGGGCGGCCACCGGCCAACCCCTGGTCGGCGCCCCCACGCCCCCGGCCTACAGCTTCACCACGCCGATGCCGCCCGGTGTTCTGGCGCCTGACAGCATCGATACGCGCTTTGGCAATCTGCGCCTGCTCGGCGGCGTGCCCGACCAGGCCAGCACCGACAGGATCTACGACAATCTCGACTTCCAGCGCGCCGTGCAGGCCTACCTCCTGGCCCTGCCGGTGGTGAACCAGATAGCCAATCGCGCCGCCACGCTGACGGTCGGCCCGGTCAATGGCACCGTGCCGATCTGGGAACAGATGGTCGACTCCCGCACCGTCGAACTCACCGCCAACGACAACACCCCCTATAGCTGGTTCTGGATCGACCTGCGCAACGGCCCACTGGTGCTGGAAGCGCCGCCGAAGGTTCTCGGCACCGTCAACGACATCTGGTACCACTGGAACGGCGATATCGGCTTCACCGGCCCCGATCACGGCAAGGGCGGCAAGTACCTTTTCCTGCCGCCGGGCTACAAAGGCCAGGTTCGCGCGGGCTATCACGTCATCCGTCCGGGCAGCCTGAGCGTGTGGGTCGTCTGGCGCAGCTTCGTGGTCGATGGCACCCCAGCCCCCGGTGTTGACCTCGTCAAGAAAACCACCAAACTCTACCCGCTCGGCAAGACCGCCGCCGACGCGCACATGAATTTCGTCGACATGTCCACCAAGCCCTTCAACATGGTCGGCCCCGGCGATGTCCACTTCTGGGACATGCTGAACCAGGCCGTGCAGACCGAGCCGACCGCGGCGATCGACCCCACCACGCTTGGCTTCTGGGCCTCTGTCGGCATCGAGAAGGGCAAGCCCTTCGCGCCCGACGACCGCATGAAGAAAATCCTCACCGAAGCAGCCGCCGTAGGCGACGCCACCGCCCGGACGCTGTTCTACCGCAACCGTGAAAAGGAAGCGTTGTTCTTCGACAACCGCAACTGGAAGCGCCCGTTCATCGGCGGCTACAAGTTCGAGTGGCAGCCCGGTGTGGCCAACCTCACCGGCAGCGCGATGTATTTCTTCGCCGCCACCGGCGTCACCCCGGCAATGGACACGCAGATCGTCGGCGAGGGCTCCACCTACCCCTGGACCGCCGCGGACGCCGACAACAATCCCCTCGATGGTGGCAAGAGCTACAAGCTGCATCTGCCGCCGCACGTTCCGGTCAAGACCTTCTGGTCGGTGATCGTGTATGACGCGCAAACCCGCTCGATGCTGCAGACCGACAACCGCTTCCCCAGCGTCGGCAGCCAGAACAAGGCCGTGCAAACCAACGCCGACGGCTCGGTGGATGTCTATTTCGGCCCAACGGCGCCGGCCGGCCACGAGAGCAACTGGGTGCAAACCATTCCGGGCAAGTCCTGGTTCACCATCCTGCGCCTTTACGGCCCGCTGGAGCCGTGGTTCAAAAAGCAGTGGCGACCGGACAACATCGTTCCGCAGCCCTAGTCCGCTGCGCGGCACATCTGGCGGATTTCAGGAGGAGACTGGATCATGAGGCTCACGGTTGTTGCGACGGCGCTTCTGGCATCGATGGTCGGCGCCACCGCTGTTGGCGCTCAGCAGGTGACCGGCGTTCTGGGCTCACCCAGCGCCACCACCACCATTCCCAGCGCGCAGCTGCCGGCACCGCCGCCGGCGTTCGGCGGCGTGATCACCGAGAACAGGGCCGGCTCCACGCCGTGGTGGGCACCGCGGATTGTGCCGCCGAAGGGCGCGCCCAACGTGCTGCTGATCATGACCGACGATGCCGGCTTCGGCGTTCCCAGCACCTTCGGCGGCGTCATCCCGACCCCGACCATGGACAGCATCGCCGACGAGGGGCTGCGCTATAACCGCGTCTTCTCCACCGCGCTGTGCTCGCCCACCCGTGCCGCGACCATCACCGGGCGCAACCATCACTCGGTGGGCTTCGGCGTGATCT
>CAIVDX010000201.1 GCA_903904805.1 uncultured Rhodospirillales bacterium | reverse complement strand
GGCGTCGAACACACCGCCGACGGCTGCATCATCCGCCGCAACGGTTCGCGCCTGAATGCCGTCGACATCGAAACCGCGCCGTTCCCGGGCTTCGCCACCGACCTGCAAGCCCAATTCATGGCCCTGATGACCACCGCCAACGGCGAGAGCCGCATCCGCGAGACCATCTTCGAGAACCGCTTCATGCATGTGCAGGAACTGGCGCGCCTGGGCTCCGACATCCACCTCCATGGCGACACCGCCGAAGTGCGCGGCGTGAAGAAACTCACCGGCGCACCGGTGATGGCCACCGACCTGCGCGCCTCGGTCTCCCTCGTCGTCGCAGGGCTCGCCGCGCGGGGGGATACCATCGTCAATCGGGTCTATCATCTCGATCGCGGCTATGAGGCGCTGGAGGAGAAGCTGGCTTCCTGCGGGGCGGATGTTGAGAGACTCAAGGATTAGGCAAGAATGTTCTTTTTTGAAAAAAAGAACCAAAAAACTTTTATGAGTCTGGCACCTCGCGCGGGCACGTGAGTCCACTCACCTTCACATTCGACAAAACGCCAAACTGGACGACACTCGAAAATGAGTGGCGTCAGCTGGAACAATCGACACCGCACAGCTTTTTCCAGTCCTGGTCATGGCTCGGACCACTCGCGGAAGAACGTTTCGACTCTCCACTCATCCTGAAAGGCGAGGGCCAACTCGCCATCTGCAACCGCCACCGCGGGCGTCTGCTGCTGAGCGAATCAGGCCGCAAAAGCCCAGACGCCCTCTTTATCGAATACAACGCCCCGCTCTGCGCGCCGCACCTCACCGAGGCGTGCGTCACCGCCTTGCGCGGCGCCACAAAAGGCCCGCTGCGCCTGTCCGGCATCACCGAGCAGACGCTCGCAGCCGTCGGCCGCCACCGCCTGCGTTCAACCCGCCCGGCCCCCTGGATCAACCTCGCCGCGCTGACCGAACCCACCCAAGACGCCTGGCTCGCCACGCTGAGTGCGAACACCCGCGCCCAGATCCGCCGCTCCAACCGCGCCTACGAAGCCGCCGGCCCGATCACCGCCACCCGCGCGCCGGACCCGCCCACCGCGCTCGCCTGGCTCGATCGTCTCGCCGAACTGCACCAACAGACCTGGACCGCCCGCGGCAAGCCAGGCGCCTTCGCCGACCCGTTCTTCGCCCGCTTCCACCGCGCGCTGATCACCGCCGCCTTCGACCGCGACGAAATCGATCTTCTCAAGATCACCGCCGGCACCAGGGAAATCGGCTATCTCTACCATTTCCATCACCGCGGCCGCGTCTATTCCTACCAGTCCGGCTTCGCCTATGGCGCCGACACCGCGACGGAAAAGCCCGGCCTGACCAGCCACCACGCCGCCATCGCGCTCTCACTCGCCCGTGGCGACACCGCCTATGATTTCCTCGCCGGGCACGAGCGCTACAAGACCAGCCTGGCCCGCAACGTCACAGACCTGTTCTGGGTCGAGGCCGGCTCCGCGCTCGCGCTGGCCGCCGGCCGGGTCATCGAGAAACTCAGCTGACGCGCCGGGCCAGGCCGACGCACGCCGCGGGTCACGCCGGCCAGACGGGCGAAGATCAGTAATAGCTGCCCCTCTGCCGCTCCGCCCGATCCTTCAGGTAGGACACGTACTGGCCGACCGCCACCATCACGAACCCCCACCAGCCCGGAAAATCGATGCCCAGCACATCGACATGGCTGAACAGGTCACCGTCGGCGATGGCCGAGAGATCCTGCACCAGCCAGAGCACCAGCGTGGCCAGACCAAGCAGCGTCAGCCCCACCCCCAGCCCGCCCTGAATCGCCCGCATCACCGCCATCCCAGCCTCGCAGCCGCCGGAACAGGCGGACTGGATCACCTCCAACCGAGATTGTTACATCAGCCGCCAAGCTCAGTGCAAAGGCCTTTCAGGACCCAGTGACAGCAGCGCCGGCCGGCCGCCGACCAGACGCACCTCGAGCCGATCGCGCACCCGCTCGGCCTCGCCGCCACCCAGATCGCGCACCGCGCGCGGGTGATCAAACCGCACCGTCAGCACGCGGCTCGGCTCAGGCACCGCACCAGGCTGCGTGCCCTCGATGCCCAGGATGATCCGGCCACCAAGCCGCAGCACGCGGATCGTCACATCGCCCGCGCCGCCCTCCACCCGCCACGATGGTTGAACCACGGCCGGCAGCGCGGCGCGCAGCGCCTGCCGGTCCAACCCCGGCACCAGCCGAACCGGCAATGACGGTGCTGCCGCCCGGCGGCGGAGATGCGCGTCGTAGGTTCCCGGCAGCACATCGCCCAGCAGCTGTTCACCCCGCCCCACCCGAGCCCGCAGCGCCGCCACCTCGCGGTCGGAGAGTGCCAGCACATGCGGCAGGATCACCACCTTC